>CAJKEF010000016.1 GCA_905198825.1 uncultured Collinsella sp.
GCCGACATCATCAAGATCGCCATGGCCCGCGTAAGCCGCCGCCTGGAAGAAGAGGGCTTTGCCGCCCACATGATTCTGCAGGTACACGACGAACTGGACTTTGAGTGCCCCGTCGACGAAGTCGAGCGCCTGACCGCCATGGTCCGCGACGTCATGGAGCACGTAGTAGACCTCCGCGTACCCCTCATTGCCGAAGCCAGCACCGGCATAACCTGGGCCGACGCCAAGTAAAGGTACACCCACAACTCCAAAGTAACCAAAACCAGAAGGGGGCTCCTTGCCAACAAGGAGCCCCCTTCATTCCAAAAAATTCAGCCAAGTATCTAGACGCCAAGACGCCATCTAGGCGGCAGGTAAGTAAACCTAGGGCCTGGCCGGGCGGCACGGGATAACTTTTCGTAGATTCCGCACGCAAAGAAAGCCACTTAATGTGGCTTTCGTCTTGCGCAGGACCTGACCGAGCGAAAAGTTAACCCGTGCCGCCCGGCCAGGCCCGATGGGACGGCTACCGAGCCGCCAAGATGGCGTCGATGAGCGTCAGTACGCCCCCGTCGTTGTTGCTCGGAATGCGCCACTTGGCATGCGCGTTCATGTGTTCCTCGGCATTGTCCACGATAAAGCTATGCCCGACGCGCTCCAGCATGGGGATATCGTTGTAGGTATCGCCCACGGCGGCAGCATCGGCAATATCGATGCCCAGGTGCTCGCACAGGTGAGTGATGCCGGCGCCCTTGTCGACGCCCAGGTTCATAAAGTCGATCCACTCGCGCCCGGCGTTGGTGACGTAGAGCTTGTCCGAGAACTCGGGGCTATAGGTCTCGCGGAATGCGGGCTCGGCATCGTAGGCGGGGAAGAAGATCGAGATCTTGTTGGACTCAATATCAATGCCCTCAAAGCTGTCGACGTAGTTGATTGTGTTGTAGTAGACGCTGATCTCGTCGTGGTATTGATGGTCGCGGGCAAGCACGTAGAACTCGTCGAAGCAGCACAGGACGGGGACAGCGCGAGGATCCTCTGAGGCACGGCTCAAGACCTGCTGATACAGCTCCACGTCAATATTGCTCTTATAGATATAGCTGCCACGATAGATCACGCATGCGCCGTTGTCGGGACAAAAGGCGAGGCGGTTCTTGATGCCCTCGAACATCTCCTCGAGCTTGGGGGCGGGACGTCCGCTGGCGGGGCAGAATACGATGCCGGCTTCGGCGAGCTTGTCCAGGCGTTCGTCAAGGCCTTGCGGCAGCACGCGCTCGTCGGTCAGCAGTGTCTTGTCCATGTCGACGGCGATGAGCTTAATGTTTCCGATATTGGCGTCCGATTCGTAAGTTTGCATAAAAGCGAGCCTTTCGTTTCGAAATTGTTTCAGACGTTATAACCATCAACTCGTAGTCAGGCGTATTTTCGCAGGATTGGCGCGCGTTTGCATCATCATTCACAAAGTAATGAAAAAACTTTTCAGAAATATGAATTTGTCGCTTGTACAGCAGGCACTTTAGCGTAATATAGCGACCATCGAAAACGGAGACGGAAAAACAACCGTTTACCGAGGAAAAGGTACCGTTTACGATATAAGAATTGCGCCCGGCGATAGGTGAAAGGAGAGGCAGATGCAGTTCGTAAAGATCATCACTACTGCAGACAATGTCATCCGACGCCAGCGCGCAATTTCCCGACGACGATAACAATCGTCTCTGTCCGCATGGGGCGCAATGCCTCAACAGAGTCATTTTGAGGTCGTTGGGTTTTAGCACGACATTGCTGCATGTTTCTAGGGCATGTATGTGCTGATTTTTGCTATTTAACCTGATATTGCACGGTATATGACCTTGAAATGACTTGCAACTGACCGATGTTCTAACTAGCTACCAAGGGCGAAAGGAAACAGCCATGAGCAAGGAAAAAGTCGTTCTCGCATATTCCGGTGGTCTTGATACATCCGTATGTGTCAAGTGGCTCCAGGACGAGAAGAATCTCGATGTCGTTTGTGTCTGCGGCAACGTGGGCCAGGAAGAGACCGGACTGGATGCCAAGAAGCAGAAGGCGCTCGACCTGGGCGTTCTCGATTGCCAGGTGCTCGACCTGCGCGACGAGTTCTCCGATGAGTTCCTGACCAAAGCCATTGCAGCAAACTCCATGTACGAGAACAAGTACCCGCTGCTCTCCGCCCTGTCTCGCCCGCTGCTTGCCAAGAAGCTTGTCGAGGTCGCCCACGAGTTTGGCGCGACCTACGTCGCCCACGGCTGCACCGGCAAGGGTAACGACCAGGTTCGTTTTGAGGCTGCGGTCAAGGCCCTCGACCCCGAGCTTAAGGTTATCGCCCCCGTTCGCGAGTGGGATCTGAAGTGCCGTCCCGACGAGGTCGCCTATGCCCACGCCCACAACGTGCCGGTTCCCGAGGGTGCCAACGACAACCCCTATTCCATCGACGACAACCTGTGGGGTCGTGCCATTGAGTGCGGTCACCTGGAGGATCCCTGGAATGAGCCGCTCGACGACGCTTGGGTTATGACCAAGAATCCCGAGGACACCCCGGACACCCCGACCTACACCGAGATTGAGTTTGAGGCCGGCAAGCCCGTCGCCGTCGACGGCAAGAAGATGAAGCTCTCTGAGATCGTCATCGCCCTCAACAAGATCTCCGGCGACAATGGCTTTGGCCGTCTCGATCTGGTCGAGGATCGCCTGGTGGGCCTTAAGAGCCGCGAGTGCTACGAGGTTCCCGGCGCCCTGACGCTCATCACCGCCCACAAGGCGCTCGAGGACATCTGCGTCGAGGGCGACCTGCTCAAGACCAAGATCAAGCTCGAGCAGGATTGGGCCACCGCCGTGTACAACGGCCAGTGGTACAGCCCGCTCAAAAACGCGCTCGATGCCTTTATGGCCGACACGCAAAAGTTCGTGACCGGCACTGTCCGTCTGAAGTTCTTTAAGGGCAACTGCCATGTCGTCGGCCGCAAGAGCCCCTTCAGCCTCTACGACTACGGTCTGGCTACCTACGACCGCGACACCACGTTTGACGAGAAGGCCAGCGCCGGCTTTATCGAGATCGATACGCTGTCGCTCAAGACGTGGGCAAAGGTCCAGGGCCCCAGCTCTGCTGCCGCCCAGGCCTAGCGCCTCCTTCCCTTGGTATCCGCGCGGCCCATCCGCGTGATACATAACGGGCGCACGGGGTCCCTACCTTTCGTTATGCTTGCTGACACTTCTTAACATCGGTGGCCCCTACGTTCCGCCCGCATATATGATGCCGCGTCTGCGGCTGAGTCCGAGCCCCGCCGGGGTTGTCCGGCGGGGCTCCTTCTATCAATTTGGCGGCTCTGTGCCTATATATATGAGGAGTATCCATTATGTTCAATGCTATCGCGCATGCTTTACTTGCCCTCGCGCCCGAGTTCGATGTTGCAAAGGTCGAGGACGTTCCTATGAGCCTGAAGGCCTGGATCGATGGTTCGCAGGGCAACATCCGGAGGGAGACGTTGGGCGCCAAGTGCATGGCGCGTCACTTCTTTACAAATTAGCTACATGGCCCCGCGCACGGTGGGGAATGTGTAAAACTAGCGGTTGATAAATCGCTTTAGCGACAGGGCGCATTGCTTTGGGCGCTTGTTTTGGTATTTGATGAAAGGGGACGGTTCCATGGCTCTTTGGGGCGGTCGTTTTGAGGCGGGCGTGGCCGAGGTCACGCAGGAGTTTGGCGCGTCGCTGCCGGTCGACAAACATCTCTATAAGCAGGATATCGCCGGCTCTAAGGCGCATGCCAAGATGTTGGCCGCCCAGGGCATCATCAGTGCCGAGGACGAGCAGGCGATTGCCAAGGGCCTTACCGGAATCGAACAGGATATCGATGCCGGCAACTTCACCTTCGATATCAACGATGAGGACATTCATATGTCCATCGAGAGCGAGCTGACGCGTCGCATCGGCGAGGCTGGCAAGCGCTTGCATACTGGGCGTTCGCGCAACGACCAGGTGGCGACCGATACGCGACTGGGCGTCAAGGCGCTGGCCAAGGAGCTCATGGAGGCCAATCTTGAGCTGCGCCATGTGCTGGTGGATGCGGCTAAGAAGTACGACAAGGTGATTTTGCCGGGCTACACACACATGCAGCACGCTCAGCCCGTGCTGCTGTCGCATCATCTGCTGGCGTATTCCTGGATGTTCGCGCGCGACTTTACGCGCCTGAAGGCCGCCTTTGATGCCGCCGACAACTGCCCGCTGGGTGCTGCCGCGCTTGCTGGTACGAGTTATCCGCTCGATCGCCAGATGACGGCTGCCGAACTTGGCTTTGCGGGCGTGATTCCCAACTCGCTCGATGCGGTTTCCGACCGTGATTTCCTGCTCGATCTGCATTACGCCGGCTCCGTCATGGCCATGCACCTGTCGCGTCTTTCCGAGGAGATCGTGCTGTGGTCGAGCTCCGAATTTGGCTTTATCACGCTTTCAGACTCCTACTCCACCGGCTCGTCTATCATGCCGCAGAAGAAGAATCCCGACTTTGCCGAGCTTATTCGCGGCAAGAGCGGTCGCGTGTACGGCAACCTGGTGCAGTTGCTGGTAACCATGAAGGGCTTGCCGCTTGCTTATAACAAGGACCTGCAGGAGGACAAGGAGGGCGCGCTCGATACCGCTCACACGCTCATGCAGTGCCTGTCCGTTATGGCCGGTATGATTTCGACTTGGACCGTCAACGAGGATGCCATGGCGCGCGAGTGCGGTGTGGGGCACCTTGCCGCCACCGATGTTGCCGATTACCTGGCCAAGCGTGGCCTGCCGTTCCGCGAGGCACATGCCGTGGTGGGCCATCTGGTCCTGATGTGCGAGAAGCGCGGCTGCAATCTTGAGGACCTGCCGTTTGAGGTGTTCCGGGAGGCAAGCCCGCTCTTTGAGCGCGACATTACCGAGGCGCTCGACATCCCGTCGATTGTCGCCGCGCGTACGACCGAGGGCGGCACCGCTCCTGCCGCCGTTGCCGTGCAGCTGCAGCGTGCCGAGGCGCAGCTCGTGGCCGACGAGGGCGTGTTTGGATCGCTGACTAAGGTCGTCGAGATGGGCCACGGGGCAAAGTAAGGGTTTGGCTGAAGCGGCTTTGGCCATTTATTGATAAATCGTTTTTGCTTTTACGGGCGTCTGCTGTTGCGGGCGCCCGTATTTTGTTGCTATGGGGGAGGGGCTTGTCGAGAACTTCTGTAGGACCTTTGGGCAGGTTGTGAAGGGGATACGTTCGCGGGCGGCAACCGACCGCCTGCTCTGTTCGGTGCGGTTGATGGGCGGCCGGATGGTACTCTAATCGGGCTTCGAAACAGAAGTGACACATATGGAACGCTTCAATAAATTGCAGCGTTTCAATAAACAGCTTTTTGTTTAACTGCAGCTAAAACTCTGTTACGATGCAGTCCAGGCGGGTGCCGGAATGGGACTTGGGCACGCGCGAACCTACTTGAAAGGCTACCTTATGGCTATCGAGAAGACCTTCATCATGATTAAGCCCGACGCCGTGCGTGACCGTAAGATCGGCGAGATCGTCGCTCGCATTGAGCGTAGCGGCCTTGTCATCGAGCGCATGGAGATGACCACGCTCGAGCGCGCTACCGTCGAGGAGCACTACGCCCATCTGGCCGACAAGCCCTTCTTTGGCGGTCTCTGCGACTTTATGACGAGCGGTCCGGTCGTCAAGATGGTCGTTTCTGGTCTCTCCGCTGTTTCCAAGATGCGCGCCCTTATGGGTGCTACCAACCCGCTTGATGCTGCTCCCGGCACCATTCGCGGCGACTTCGCTGTCGATGTCAACGCCAACGTGATTCACGGCTCCGACTGCCTGGAGAACGCCGAGATCGAGATCAAGCGCTTCTTTGGCTAAACCAGCTTTGACTCCTTAAAGCTGTTAGCGTGTGGCTTCGGCGCCGCGGAATTCCATCCGCGGCGCCCTTTTTATTCCAGTAGATTTTTGGTAACCGCTTAGAAATCTACTAAAGAGCCCCCGTCCGGATGTTTCTTCCGGGCGGGGGCTGGCGTTAGCGTATGGCTTTGTAGGTCTTTAGGCCTCGTCGACGACCTTGAGGCCGCGCGTGTGGTCGATCTCGTTGAGGAGGTTAACGCGACGCTCGTGGCGGCCGCCCTCAAACTCGGCGTCGAGCCACTCGTCGACAATCATCTTGGCGAGCTCGGAGCCCACGACGCGGGCGCCAAAGGCGAGCACGTTGGTGTTGTTGTGCATGCGGGAGAGCTTGGCGCTGAAGGGCTCGGAGCATACGACGGCGCGAACACCTTCGACCTTGTTGGCGGCCAGGCTGATGCCGACGCCGGTACCGCAGATCAAGATACCCAGGTCGACGTCACCGTTGGCCACGGCCTTACCCACCTTGTAGCCGGCGATGGGGTAATCGAAGCTCTCGGAGGTGTCGGTGCCAAAGTTCACGACCTCGCAGCCGCGCTCCTTCAGGTGCTCGGAGATGATGTTCTTGAGCTCGACGGCGGCGTGGTCGTTACCGATACCAATCTTCATGAGTGGTTCCTCTCTGGTCCGTGCGGCGGAATTGCTAAAGGTTTTACCGCGTTCGACTGCATGATAGCGCGACTTTTGTGTAAACGCTCGGGCGTTTTTTGGTCAAACGCTTTAGCATGCAACAAGACTAGCTTTTCATGTATTAATGCTGTCAGTTTGCGCTTGAACGCCGTCCGCCGGAACTTGGGTTGCGGTTTTTGATGCATTGTTATCAAATAAAAGAGCTAACTATTCTTGAGAGTCCAGCCCGTTATACAAGTAGGAGATACCTATGTCTGCCGATTCCCTTCGTGATACCGCGTTTTGCGATGTTTTAAACCGCGAACTTGTCTGTGCGCTCGGCTGCACCGAGCCCATTGCCGTTGCCTATGCAGCGGCGCTGGCGAGCCAGACGCTCGGTTGCGAACCCGATCATATGGATGTCGCCTGCTCGGGCAACATCATCAAGAACGTTAAGAGCGTGACCGTGCCCAACTCGGGCGGCATGCACGGTATTGAAGCGGCGGCCGTGCTGGGTGCCGTGGGCGGTGACGCCAAGAGCGCGCTCGAGGTGCTCGAGAGCGTTAACGACGAAGACCGTGCTCGCGTGTCCGAGCTTCTCGCCGATGCCGGTTACTGCGATGTGTCGCTTGTCGAGGGTGTGCCCAACCTCTACATCAAGGTGACCGCAACGGCCGGGGGCCATGCCGCGGTCGTCGAGATTACCGACCACCACACCAATGTTACGTGTCATACGCTCGACGGTATTCCGGTATGCGGCAAGTCGGCGGGGGAGTGTGCCGCCTGCGCCGAGCGCGTCGTGGCCGAGCGTGCGGCAGATAACGCCGATACCCCTATGAGCATTGAGTCCATCAGCGACTTTATCGAGGACGGTGACATTGAGGACGCCCGCGCTGCCGTTGAGCGTCAGATTGAGCTGAACGGTGCGATCAGTGCCGAGGGCCTGGCGCACGCTTGGGGCGCCGAGGTGGGCCGTACGCTGCTGGGCGCTCGTGCCGATGACGTCGCCTGCCGTGCCCGTGCCCGTGCGGCCGCCGGGTCCGATGCCCGCATGAACGGCTGCGCGCTGCCGGTCGCCATCGTGTGCGGCTCGGGCAATCAGGGCATTACCTGTGCCTTGCCCGTTATGGAGTATGCCGAGTATTTGCGCTGCGACCATGATCGCCTGGTGCGCGCCGTGATGCTGTCCGATCTTATCGCCGTGCATATCAAGAGCTATATTGGTGCGCTCTCGGCGTTTTGCGGTGCTATTTGCGCCGCATGCGGTGCCGGTGCCGCGATTACCTGGCTGTGTGGTGGCACGCGCGAGCAGATTGGCGCGACGGTTTCGAACACGCTCGGTAACGTGGGCGGCATCGTGTGCGATGGCGCCAAGGCAAGCTGTGCCGCCAAGATTTCCGCTGCCGTTGATGCGGCGATTCTGGGCCACGATATGGCCATGCAGGGCCGCGGCTTCCGTGCCGGTGAGGGCCTGATCCAGGATACCGTCGAGCAGACAATCGCCAGCATGGGCTATGTAGGCCGTGTGGGCATGAAGGACACCGACGTCGAGATCCTAAACATCATGATCGGCAAGACTCGAGTCTGTTAGGACAGTTCGTCGGCTATTTGGTGCTCGTAGAAGGCTTCTACTACGGCGTTAAAGTCGCGGGCGAAGTCTTCCATGGTTCCGCGCCAGGTGGCTCGGCTGGGCTTGCCTTGGCCCACATAGGCAGTCTGAATGCCGCAGGCGGGGCTGGGGAAGTCGCGCTTGGGATCGTTGCCCACCATAAGGACCTCGTGCGGCTCGAGTCCCATCACCTGCAACTGCTCGAGATAGTAGGTGGCATCGGGCTTGCAGCGGGTGGTGTTTCCCATGTGCGTGACGAGCTCAAAGGGGGCGTCGGCCAGGTCACCCCAACCCATGCGGCACTCGATGGCCCCCTGCGGAAAGCTGGGGTTGGTAAAGAGCGCGCAACGCAGTCCTGCGTCCTGTACGGCCTGGAGCGCGGCGTGCGCGCCGGGCATGGCGTGGGCGTTGATGACATCGTCGTTCTTGTACGGCAGGACTTCGCGGTCGTAGTAGGTAAACGCCTCGTAGATAAGTGGGTCCGAGAGGCAAATGCCGCACCGGCGCTCAACCTCTTCTTGGTAGAACTCCAGATTGGTGCGATTATCCGTGCCGCTTCGGCGATTGGCGTTGAGGTCGACCAAGATGGTGCCGAGGCGTGCCATCGTGCCACCGTGGCTGTGGCGACCGATATCCGCGAGCATCGACGAGACATCCTTAAAATAGCGAAGGATGAACGCGTTGAGGTTGATGCTAAGAAGCGTTTCGTCCATATCGAAAACGACTGCTTTGAGCACGCGGGCACCTTTCTCGATAAATTGTTCCAGAATCGTTGGCTCCGGATACTTTACCTCAAAGGCGTATGGGCAAACTGCTTATCGTCAAGTTGTGGAGACGGTCGTCCATAAGATTACGAAAAAGTCTCCACACGAGTAAAAAAACGCAGTTCACGCTTGAAATCGAACCCATTTCCCCGTAACCTATACGAACGTGATTGCATAAGCGTCACATTAGTATCTGTCGGCTCCCGAGTGTTCCTAAACGTTGTGTGCTTGTCGCACCCTTCTGTAGGTCCTAGCAATCGGGGCCCCGTAGTTCGAAAGGGGTCCACCTTTGAGTGAGATTCAGAACTCGTCCATTTTCTCTCTTGACGATGTCAACGAGGAGGAGATGAACAACCTCATCGACGGTACGATTACCGACTTTGATGAGGGCGATCTCGTTAACGGCACTGTCGTTAAGATCGAGCATGACGAGGTGCTCGTTGACATCGGATTCAAGTCCGAGGGCGTTATCCCGGTCCGCGAGCTGTCCATCCGCAAGGACGCTAACCCTGCAGACATCGTGGCACTCGGTGATCCCATCGAGGCCCTGGTTCTCCAGAAGGAGGACAAGGACGGTCGTCTGGTCCTGTCCAAGAAGCGTGCCGAGTACGAGCGTGCTTGGAACCGCATCGAGGAGAAGTTCAACTCCGGCGAGAACGTCGAGGGCGAGGTCATCGAGGTCGTCAAGGGCGGCCTGATTCTCGACATCGGCCTGCGTGGCTTCCTGCCCGCATCCCTCGTCGACCTCCGTCGCGTCAAGGACCTCACCTCCTACATGGGCACCCGCATCGAGGCCCGCGTCATCGAGATGGACCGCAACCGCAACAACGTCGTCCTCTCCCGTCGCGTCGTGCTCGAGGAGTCCCGTAAGGCCGAGCGCTCCGAGATCCTGTCCAAGCTCAAGTCTGGCATGCGTCTCCAGGGCACCGTTTCCTCCATCGTCGACTTCGGCGCCTTCGTCGACCTCGGCGGTATCGACGGCCTCATCCACATCTCCGAGCTCTCCTGGAACCACGTCAACCATCCTTCCGAGGTTGTCAAGGTCGGCCAGGAGGTCGAGGTCGAGGTTCTCGACGTCGATCTCAACCGCGAGCGCATCTCCCTGGGTCTCAAGCAGACCACCGAGGATCCGTGGCGCGCACTGGTCAAGAAGTACCCCGTCGGCGCTATCGTCGAGGGCACTGTGACCAAGCTTGTCCCGTTCGGCGCTTTCGTCGACCTGGGCGAGGGCATCGAGGGCCTGGTGCACATCTCCGAGATGGCCAACAAGCACGTCGATCAGCCTTCTCAGGTCACCCACGTGGGCGACAAGGTTCAGGTCAAGGTCATGGAGATCGACCTCGACCGTCGTCGTATCTCCCTGTCCATGAAGTCCGCTGCTGAGACTCTGGGCGTCGAGATCGAGGTTACCCCGCTGCCTTCCGAGAAGAAGGACGAGGAGACCGACGCCGAGTAAATCGGTTTGACGATCACTTGTTTTAAGGGATTCGTCCGCAATGGACGGGTCCCTTTTTGCATTTGCTGATGAGGTGCGCGATGCTTCCCGTGTGCAATGCTACCCTGGCTGTTCGCAGACTATTGGGTTGTCGGTGCATGAAAAATGCCGACATCCCGCCTCGGGGAGGAGGCGGGAACGCACCGAGTAGACGGAGGGGTGCGGAGCGCGGTCGCGTCTCGACTGACGACGTTGCCCATCGACGATACTATTGTACTGCATAGCGTGGTTCTTGGTTTATCGTGTCGAACGCTTGTGTTGTGCCATTGCCTGTGACAACGGTGTGCTACACTCTTGCACTGCTGAGTGGGCCAGACGGTCGCGCGATGTGCTGCTTGCGGCACGCGTGAGGAAAGTCCGGGCTCCAGAGGGCGGGATGCCGGCTAACGGCCGGGCGGAGTGATTCGACGGAAAGCGCCGCAGAAAAGAAGACTCCCACCTGCGCCGCAAGGCGTAAAGGGAAAAGCTGAAACGGTGGTGTAAGAGACCACCAGCGTCGTGGCAACACGGCGGCTTGGCAAGCCCCATCCGGAGCAAACGCAAATAGGAGCACCATGGTGTGGCCCGCACCGTGCTCGGGTTGCGCGCTAGAGGCGGACGGCGACGTCCGCAGTAGATAAATGGCCGCCCCAGACAGAACCCGGCTTACAGGCCCGCCTCGCATCTCTTTGGACGAAAGCGCCCTGGCTCACGCACGAGCCGGGGCGTTCTTTTTTGCCGGCGTGGTGCGCTTTTCTCGACAAGAGCGTTCCGACGAGGGGCTGGCCGTCATGAGTGCGTGCCGGGGTCTTCTGCCCGTCGAGCTGGTCGTTCTTGCGCCCTTGGCGATCGTCGGGCTCCTTGTCTGGCTTGTCTGGAGGCGTAGGCGTTGAGGGGCACCATACCCATCCGCAGTATGGTCGGTTCTGCGAGCCCTCAGAAAACAGCCGCAAAATGGGGTCCGGACGCTACCGTCCGGACCCCGGTGATGCCGAGAGTTGACAAAGGGACTGTCCCTTTGTCAACTCCCGCTAGCGCGTGCGGGCGAGGGAACCCATGGGGTCCCAGGGGTCGAGCACGCGGGCCTCCTCGGTCTCAAAGACGTGGCGCTCCTCGTCGGTGAGGTACTTCTTGTCAACCACGACCTGGTAGACGTACTCGTCGAACCACGCGTCGCTGATGGTGTCAAATCCGTTGCGGCCGTGGTCCTTGCCCCAGCTGTTCTCTACCTTCCAGAGCTTGGGCGCGCCGTCCGCGTCCAGGCGCACGCCCTCCAGGACCATGGCGTGCGTCATGAGGGACTCGCCGAACTCCAGGCGCTCGGCACGGTCCATACAGCCCTCCACCGGGAAGCCAAAGAGCGCGTCCACGTCAAGCGCTGCGGTGTCCATGATGCCCTCGTCCTGCAGGTAGGATTGGGCCACGTCGCAGCCAAACCACACGGGCAGGTCGTCTGCCAGCTGCTTCATGGCGCAGCGCT
>CAJKEF010000017.1 GCA_905198825.1 uncultured Collinsella sp.
GCGCGCAGGTGTCATATGTGATTTCCCTATTTCTCGTCCGACTTATCGGTCTTGGCCGGAGCCTCAAAGCGATAGCCGACACCGTGAACGGTGTAGAGCCACTTAGGCTTCTTGGGGTCATCACCCAGCTTGGCGCGAAGGTTCTTCACATGGCTGTCGATGGTGCGCTCATAGCCCTCAAAGTCGTAGCCGAGCACCTTCTCGACCAGCTCCATACGGTTATAAACACGACCGGGATGGCGAGCAAGCGTGGTGAGCAGCTTAAACTCGGAAGCAGTCAGGTCCACCTCCTTGTCCTCGACCAAAATCTTGTGGCCCGAGATATCGATGACCAGATCGCCAAAGTCGAGCACCTCAACGGCGGGCTCGTCTGCCTGGTGAGCACGACGGAACAGGGCGCGGACGCGGGCGACGAGCTCACGCGGCGAGAACGGCTTAATCAGGTAGTCGTCGGCACCAAGCTCAAGGCCAATGATGCGATCCTCGATCTCGCCCTTGGCCGTCAGCATAATGATGGGGACATCCGAGGTGTCGCGAATGGTGCGGCAAACGCGCTCGCCGGGAATCTTGGGGAGCATAAGGTCGAGCACTACCAGGTCGAACTGGTGCTTCTCGAACTCCTCGATCGCAGACTGGCCGTCGCCAACGCCAACAACCCAGTAGCCCTCGCGCTCGAGATAGGCAGCGACAGCGTCACGGATTGCCTTCTCATCCTCGACCAGCAGAATCTTTTTTGCATCTGAAGCCATAACACGGCCCCCCTGTCTCAATTAGCTAAGAACAAGCCCATTTTAACGCACCTGAGCCCGCCGGATGCCGCTATGACGCGGCAGCTCGGCGGGCGGTACTCACAATTACAACGCGTTTATTCCCCTGTTGGCGCCTTTTTAACCCCTCTAAGCTTAAAGAGAAAATAGGCGTGCAGTGACCGTCTCTGGTATACCCTGGCTGTTGCGCACCGTGGCGTACGTAAGGAATGAGTCCGATTTTCCCGCCGTAGCTGGATAATCGCCATACTCCAAAGCGCGGTCGGGCGACAGCAGCGAGCCATAGGTTTTGGCGGAGGTATCAATCAGAAAATGCGAGGCCTGAACCTTAACCAGATATTTGCCCTTCCTGCCGGCAGCACACGCAAGCGGCTCGCGCGACAGGAATAGGAACGTCCCGTTCTCCTTACCGATATAGGTGCCCATGTTGCCAAGTCCCCCCACGCCGCTATAGGTGGCCTCGATGGAGAACACAAACGTGTCGCCCATATATACGGCCTCGAAGGGTGACACCGATGAGGGAAGGACCAGCTGAGCCCTCTTGGTATTGTTGCCGTCCGTCAGGTCGATCGCCGTCATGCCGTAGTAGACGCCCTCGTCGTTGCGCACGCGCGGAGAAATGGTCAAGATGCCGTCACTCACACGTGGGGCGGATGCAAAGCGGCCCGTTGACTTCCAAATGGTCTCGGCCTTTGCCTCGTCGAGTGAGCGGCGGTAGCAATACGAGTCGTGGCTCGTCTTACTGCCGCCCGTCGAAGGCATCTTGTACCAAATGACGGACGATTCGAACGCCGTAAACAGCGGCGGATCGAAGTCCTTGCCGCCTCGGTCGAGCTCGACCACATCGCCGACAAGCGACGCACCTGCCGTATTTTGCGCATAGAGCTTCCACGATGCGTTCGCAAAGTTCATTTCGACCCAAGCAAACACGCCATCGCCGGCGCGGACATCGTAAAACGAATACCCTGCACCTTCGACGGGGTCCTCGATGAGCGTTGTGAGCGAACCGTCGCCCAGGTTGAGCACACCGAGTGTGTTGGCATGCCGCGCCGATGCGGGCGCCATCATCGCCGCGGCGTAGTCGCCGTCGCAGTAGTACAGCAGCGTACCCAGAGGCAATGTCCATGAAGCTGCAGGCTCGAGGTCGATGTCGACAGCCTCGTACTCATCCGTAATCGAGACGATTTTTGAGTCATCTTTGATAACCTGCGGCTCGCCGGCGGCATCGTCGCTGGTGCCCGTTTTTTTCGAGCATCCGGCAAGTACCGTGGCAGCGCCCGCGGCAGCTCCACCGAGCACAAAGCCGCGGCGCGATATTCCGTTCTTGATGTGGTCGGCGATACCCATTAGGCGATCTCGGCGCGAGCGGCCTCGATAGCGCGGGTAAGCTGGTCGGCGCAGGAGGTCTTTTTCATACCGCAGGTATTACCGGCGAGAACCTCGATTACGCGATCGGCAGGAGCACCCTCAACCAGCTTGGAGATAGCCTTGAGATTGCCGTCGCAGCCGCCGGTAAACTCGACGCCCAGCACTTTGCTGCCGTCATCGGAAAGATTGAGGTGGATATTGCGAGAGCATACACCCTGAGGCTTGTAGTCAAAACTAATCATTGAGATCCCCTCTCAGAAAGAAATTTCAGACGTCTATTATCCCCGCCTGGCCCGACTTATTATCGTAAGCACCGATTCAACATCCTACGATGCATAGATTAGTGGGGGCAAGATTAGCAGCCCGTACCCCGTGCGTGGACTGTGCGCTTCTCCCGATACATATTGTGGTCGGCGACACGATATACATCGGCCAGCGTATTTCCAGCCGTCTCGACGGTCGCCACGCCAATCGATGCGCTGACCGTCAGTGCCTCATCGCTTACCGCGGCAAGACCGAGACGAAGATCCTGTTCCAGCCCGAGCGCAGACTCGTTGTCAGTATGGGGGCAAACCAGCAAAAACTCGTCGCCGCCAACGCGCATCGGCAGGTAATCCGCACCAGCCACCCGCCGCAGCACGGACGCCGTCCGTCGCAGCAGTTCATCCCCCATCTCGTGACCGTAGATATCGTTGGTCCGCTTGAGATAATTGCAGTCCAACATAATCACGCTCACGGGCAAGCCCTCGTTTACCAGGCTATCTCCGCGCGATTCAAGGTAGTTGCGGTTGCGAAGCCCCGTCAGTTTGTCTTGGTATGTCAGCTCCTCGGCATGTTTGACCATCGATATGTTGTGCGTCGCCACGACGACCGACTCCAGCCGGCCTTGCTCATCGCGATGCTGGGGGACAACCTGTAGCGAGTACCAAGCGCCTCGACAATCTCGCACCTCGGCAGCCAAGTACGGTACGCCCTCCATACGTTCGCGAAGCGTACTTATATCTACGAGTCCCACAACCGCTTCGCGGCTTTCGGGGCTCACGACATCCCGGCAGACCGTGTCCATAAAGTCATATGCCTCGCTGTGCTCGGCAAATATCTTCGCTATCGTCGGCGACATATTGATTCCCTCGATCTCGAGGGTGTCGAGATGCAAAAGGAAGGTCGAATCGTAGATGGCGCTTATGGCATTGATAATGCCGAGCTGTTTATCCTTTTCGACCAAATTGCGGCGATCAACGATATTTCGAGCCAACAGTACCACGACCCAAAACGCAAGGCACACCA
Source organism: uncultured Collinsella sp. (assembly GCA_905198825.1). GTDB lineage: Bacteria > Actinomycetota > Coriobacteriia > Coriobacteriales > Coriobacteriaceae > Collinsella. Next base: position 3,423 of record CAJKEF010000017.1, read on the forward strand.
AGACGCCAGCGGCGACAAATGTGATCCTGCCAGACATGACCTCAGATTTGGGATACAGTGCAAACAGGCGGTAGTCCTTGTATGCCGCACGCACCGCGTACCATTTGTCTCCTCGATATTCGATGCGCGTTAGGCCATCGTCTTTCCACTCAACCCCTGCGCTGGTGAGGAATCGGGCGAGCGACACGTCAGCATCGGCGCTGTTGGATGAGACAATCTCCGCATCCTCCATAACAAGCACCGTGGGGCCCTGGTGGAAGGTGCTGTTCGAAAGCACGTCGGCTATGGCATATGAATAGTCGTCCGCTGGATCGGAAACAAATGAGCGGTATGCCAAGGCAACGCCGTCGCCATACGGGATAGCACAGACGGCAAAAACGATACCACGGCGCTCGACGACAGTTGAGTAGGTCACTTTGGAACCTTGATACATCGATGCGACCGGCGCACAGGCCAGCTCCTCTCGCCACAACATGAGCGGATCGCGACCATCGATGTCGTAGTGGGCAGCCATATGGCCATCGGAGTCCATGACCATCAGCCCCGAAAGGTTCTCGGCATGGACAAATTGCTCGATAAGATCGTCGTTAACCTCAACGCGATCAGAGGACAGGAACGTCGCAAACGATTCGATCGCGGCGAGCAAATCGTGCGTCTCTTCGGTTTTTCTCCCCTGTTCGTAGCGGTCATATTTATCGCAAGCGTTTTCCAAAAACGCCATGGTTTCTTGGCCAAACCCAAGCGTTTTTTCGAGGCAGCGATGGGTTCCAACCGTATACAACAGGCCTAACAAGACAGCGCTGACAATAACGCCGACAGCTATGACGGTCAGAGTCTTTCGACGCAAGCGGTGCTCATCATTTGTCATGGATTTGCTCCTTGCCCGCCCGTCGTCGCTCCTGTCTTGTAATTGCCCACAATACGGTCAATCGTGCCATCTCGGTCCATGGCAAACAATGCGGTATTGAGATCCTTTACGATCGGTCCTTCATAGCCGTCATCAAACGCGACGCCCAGATCAACCGTCATAACGTTGTCAGCGAACACGCGGTAAAGGCCGGGATACCGGGCGACAAGTCGGTCAAGCGGCTGAACGTCCGCCATCCAACAGTCGACATACCCTTTGGCGAGGGCGGCTTTGCAGAGTTCGGCAGAACCATACGATTTGATTTGCACGTTCGGCGAGATTTCCAGATCCCCTGCGAGCAATCGGCGTTCACTCACCGAGCCCGCAATTACCGCGATGGTCTTGCTTCCATCGAGATGCGCCAAGGACTTGATGCCACTCGTTTTCTTGGCGGCGACCGAAACCGTCAGGGTCAAATACGGCTCAGTCCAGTAATACTTATCCTCGCGATAACAGGGAGAATAATCACACCACAGGCAATCGATATCACCGTTTTCGAGCAGCCGGTCGCGATCGTTCCAGTCAATATCGACAAACTGTGGCTTGAGCCCCGCACGCTCACACGCCTCGCGGGCGATGTCGATATCGATACCGGCGTAATCGCCCGTGGTATCGACATACACATAGGGGTCGTTATCCGTAACGCCGATTTTGAGTACCGGGAGATCTTTGTCGGCTTCATTCGAGGAGGAAGAACTGCTTCGAACGGTATACGTCAGGGCGCCCACACAGACGGCAACAAGAAGTATGAGCGTAAACGAGACGATGGCGGCTCGCTTGATACGTCCGGGCACAAGCCTCCCTTCATCGAAACAGCAGTCGGATTTCATTGTATACCCGGGGCTGATGCGGCGATAAAAAAGCGCCTCACCCAAGATGGGCAAGGCGCCAAAGGTTGGAATGCATCCGCAAACAGCCGAATTAGGTTAACCCTACTCGAAGCTCACCTGCTCCAGGCGATCGAAGACCGTGTCGATGCGGGTGAGGAAGTCCCACGGATCAAAGATCTCGTCGAGCTTCTCCTGGCTGACGGTGCAGCGCGGATCGGCCTCGAGACGCTCCTTAAAGGTGGGACCGGAGACACAATCCTGCACTTCGTGCCAGGTGGCCATGGCGTTTTCCTGCACGATAGCGTAGGCGTCCTCGCGGGTGATGCCCGTGTCGACGAGGGCGAGCAGCACCTTGGAGGAGAAGATGAGGCCGCGGGTCTTGTTGAGGTTGGCCATCATGCGGGCGGGATACAGCTGCAGGCCGTCGATAACGCGGATGAGGCACTGGAACATGTGGTCGAGCGCAATGAAGCTATCAGCCTGGGCGACACGCTCGGCGGAGGAGTGTGAAATGTCACGCTCGTGCCACAGAGCGACGTTGTCGAAGGCAACCTGCGCGTTGGCCTTCACGACGCGCGACAGGCCGCAGACCTTCTCCATGGTGATGGGGTTGCGCTTGTGCGGCATGGCGGAGCTGCCCTTTTGGCCCTTGCGGAAGGGCTCCTCGGCCTCGAGCGTATCGGTCTTCTGCAGGTTGCGGACCTCGGTCGCGATGCGCTCGCAGGTGGCCGCTGTAGTGGCAAGCACGCCGGCAAGATAGGCGTGGTGATCGCGGCTGATGACCTGCGTGGACAGCGGATCGTGAACCAGGCCCAAGTGCTCGCAGACGTACTCCTCGACGAACGGCTCGATGGAGCTGTAGGTGCCGACGGCACCGGAGATGGCACCGAAGGCAACGTTCTTGCGGGCGTCCTCAAGACGATCGAGATCGCGCTTGAGCTCCCAGGCCCAAGAGCCAAACTTCATGCCGAAGGTCATCGGCTCGGCATGGATGCCATGAGTACGGCCGGCGCAGAGCGTGTTGCGCTCCTCGAAGGCACGACGCTTGCAAATCTCGCCGAGTTTCTTGACGTCCTCGATGATCAGGTCGCAGGCCTGGGTGAGCTGGTAGCACAGGGCCGTGTCGCCCAGATCGGAGCTGGTCATGCCATAGTGAACCCAGCGGCTGGGCTTGGGGTCGCCCTCGGGAACATCGGCATCGATGTATTCCTTCATGTTGGTCAGGAAGGCAATGACGTCATGGCGCGTGACTTCCTCGATCTCATCGACCTTCGCCTTCTCAAAGTTGGCATGGTCGCGGATCCATTGGGCCTCGTCTTTGGAAATACCGATCTTGCCGAGCTCCGCCTGGGCCTCGCAGGCCAGGACCTCGATCTCCTGCCAAATGGCGTACTTGTTCTCGAGGGAGAAGATGTGTCCCATCTCCGGGCGAGTATAGCGATCGATCATAGCGGCTCCTTTTTGGTTATTGGCACGTTGGTCGTAACCCAACCATTGTACCGTGCGCAGGTGCAAGTATGGGCAGTAGGCATTAACCTAACATTTTGGAATTGGAGCGACCATGAGGACGTCCGCGTATTTGCTTCGCAAATCCGCACCGGCTTCAGGCGAGCCCCTCAGCTTCACGAAGCCGAAGGGGAAGACTTTGTTGAATTGGCCGTCCCGAGGTCTTCCGCGCTCGGTGGAGCGGGCAACGGGACGTCCGCGTATTTGCTTCGCAAATCCGCACCGGCTGCGGCCGCCTATCGGCGACCTTGCCTGCTCGCTATAAACGCTTCGCGTTTATTTAACGCTCGCACCCTGTCGGGCTCGAGTCCCGGCACTTTATTGAAAAAGGCACGGTAATGAAACGTTACCGTGCCTGAAATTCGAATGGAGCGGGCAACGGGACTCGAACCCGCGAGTGTCAGCTTGGGAAGCTGATGCCTTACCACTTGGCGATGCCCGCTTGTGTGTTGGCTAGTATAACGCGGTTGTCTTGTTCGATACAAGGGTGGTGGTGCTTGTTTTAGCTGTGGAGATTCGTTTGAAAATCGCGTCAATTGTGGAGACGAGGACCTTTGACTTCCTGTTCTCCCTATCTTCTACCTGCACTTTTGCTTGATTGTTGTATTTGAGCTCAATTTGTCAGGAATTGGGCAAGCTTTTGGTCAGGCTCCGGTACTTACCCGCATGAACCTCGGGGGTAGCCTCATCCTACGCGTCGCAGCCTCCCCGTGCGACGCACGAGGGATAAGGAGCAGCCATGTCCAACGCACCCACGCACTCTGTCCACAGCGCAATCGCAACAGGTCCGCTGCTCCTGCTCCTCTTCCTGCTTTTCGGCTGCCTGGCACCGGGAGCCGCATTTGCCGTCGATGGCTACGACCAGCTCGGCTTCCGCACTATTAGCGATGATTGTGGACCCTTCTTCATCGGCAAGTATGAAGCTCAAGACACCTCGATTGCCTACTGCATGAACCAGGAGCGCCCCGGCCCCACCAAACCGGGCGGCCCATGGCTCAACTTTGATCAAGGCTGGGTGTGGCTCGACGACGAGTTCGCGGCAATCGTTTGTCACGGATATCCCACCACCACGTCGTTTGGCGGTTACCATCTTTCACCCGATCGCGCCCGCGCCGCCACCCAGCTTGCCGTATGGATGCTCAACGGCACTACCCATGTCGACGGCACCTACTCCTACACGACCGCTCAGGGTAAAACCAAGAGCGGACACTTTACCGCCGACAATGAAGTCGTGGCGGCTGCGCGGTGGCTCCACGACAGCACAAAATCAGGAAGCATCAAAGCCGCTCCGCACCGCGCGCGGCGCTATCTAGGAACCGTATCGGGCGGCAGCAAACGTCAAGACATGCTCTATGTACTGCCGGCGGTCTCTGTTTCCTTCCAAAAGCAGTCTGCTGACACCGTTATTACCAGCGGAAACAATACCTATCAGTTTGCCGGGGCAACATTCGATATTTTTGAGAGCGCCAGCGGCGCGCGTGTCGGCACCATCAAGATGGACAGCAACGGTCGAGCGCAAGCAACACTTCTGCCCAACACGGCATACTACCTAGTTGAAACGAAGGCGCCGGCCGGCTATGTCCCCCGTCGTGATCGCATCGCCTTTACCACGGGGAATGACGGCGGACAGGTTGCCATTGATGAACAACCTGGCACCATTACCTTGCGCATCGCAAAGCTCGATGCCGCGACGAATGCAGGCCCCCAAGTTGGAGCTTCGCTCGCAGGAGCAGAGTTCACGTGTGTGTCGCAATCAACCCCTGGATGGGCGCAAATCCTCACGACTGACGAAAGCGGTCGGGCCACCCTCGCCGATGTCCCCTTAGGAACCTTTACCATCTACGAATCAAAAGCCCCCGAGGGCTACCTGCCATCCAACGACAGCTGGACCTATACCGTTGGAGCCGACCAGCTCGGCGATTCAGGCGTGGTCGAGATCGAATCTCGCGTTTCCGATATCCCCATTGCGTTTAACCTTGAGATTTCCAAATTCAAGGATTACGGCAATAGCGACCAATCCGGCCTGGAGCAGCCGGCGGGTGGTGTTGTCTTTGAGGTTGTCAGCAACAGCTCTCAGCAGGTTGTTGGCACACTGACCACAAACATCTATGGCTTTACCTCCACCAAAGATCAGCCCGAAGCATGGTTCGGCACAGGCAAGCGACCCGCCGGTGTCCACGGAGCCGTCCCATACGACCGTGCCGGCTACACGGTTCGCGAGGTTCCGGAAACCGTCCCCGAGGGTTTTAAACGTGCAGGGGAATGGACCGTCGGGGCCAATCAGATTTCCGACGGCGCCGAGCTTCAATATATCGTGGACAACCACGCTCTGTCGACGCATCTCCAGATTGTAAAACGCGATGCCCAAACAGGCGCTTCTGTTCCCCTAGCCGGATTCACCTTCCAACTCCTCGACAGCAATCACGAACCTGTCTCACAAACTTGCTGGTATCCAGCACATAACGTAATGGACACCTTTACGACTGACGCGACCGGGACCGTCACACTGCCCGAATCGCTCGTGCCGGGCACCTATTATGTACGCGAAACCTCGGCCAAAGAGCCCTATCTTGTCGGTGAAGAGATCGAGGTAAACATACCCGCCGACATGAACCTAACGCCCGTTGCAATCGCCTCGTATTATGACCACGCCGCGACCGGAAACATCAGGATCGTTAAAACCGATGCCATAGACGGCAGCAGTCTCGCGGGCGCCGTCTTTGAGATCCGTGCCTCGGGTGATATCGTGCGCCCCGACGGTAGCATTGCCGCGCTCGACGGTGAGACTGTCGCGACCGTCACGACGGATGAAACTGGAGAAGCACGCGCGGACAACCTCCCACTGGGATCTGGCACCGCACGCTACGAGGTTGTCGAGACTCAAGCGCCGGCAGGCTTCTTGCTCGATCGGACAACCCATATTGTCGACCTTACTTATGCCGACCAGAAAACACCCGTTGTAGAAGCACGGCTTAACGTATCCGACGATTACACCAAGGTTGATATCTCCAAGGTCGATGCAAGCGGTGAGCAGGAAGTGGAAGGCGCACAGCTCACCTTATATGGTCCCGATAAAACCGAAATAGACTCCTGGACCTCATCCGACAAGCCACACCGCGTCGAATATCTTGCACCCGGCACCTACTCGTTGTGCGAAATGATGTCTCCGCGGACCTATGACCTTGCCGAGGAGATAACGTTTGAAATAAAGGATACGGGAGAAGTCCAATCCGTCGCGATGAAGGATGCGCCCATCGAGATCAAGGGACAGGTCGACAAGCGTCAGGAACTTGTCCAACCTATCGAAAAGGGCCTGTTGGCTAACGGCGATGGTAAAAACCGCGCCACGACGCAAACCAATAGTGATGGGCTTTTCTCCTATACCATCGATGCTCGAAACGATTCCGCTACTTGGGTTGATGAGTTTACGATTACCGATGATCTTGAGTGTGCCGAGGACGATACGGCGAGATTCGTCTCAATCGAAACCCCCGTCGCCATCGGCGACCTCAACGGTCTGTGCAACGTATGGTATCGCACGACGCCGTTGGACTCGACAGACGTCGATGAGCCGGCAAACGCGACACTTGACGATGGGCACGAAAATCCTTGGCTTGAGTCCGACGAAGTAAAAGAGAGCCTGGGTGAGGACTGTCGCCTCGTCGATTACGACGGTTGGCACCTCTGGAAGGCGGATATCTCGACCACGGAATCCACCACACTCGAGGCGAAAGAACTCGACCTTGCATCCAATACCGTCGTAACGGGCATTCGAATTGAATACGGTGCGGTAGCCGCCGACTTTACGACTCGAAGCGATGCGGATTCTTGGAACCGCGATGATCTCAAAGATGAGCACGACGATCTTGACGATGCCAAAGCAATCCTTGGCACAGACGCTCGGGGCGCAATCGTGCACATGCAGGCGACGTCGGCTTATACGCCCCAAATCGCACTCACCAACAGCGCACGCGTCGATCTTTGCCGCAACGGCGGCGGCGATAAACTTGAGTCACATGACGATGACCGTGTCATTCAACGCTGTACCCTACCGCAGGACCTACCGGCAACAGGATCAGCTCCCATCGCCGCTTGCATCACCGCGCTCCTGACCTCGGGTGCCGCAGCCCTATGGTTCGCTCGCCTTAGGTCGATCCCAAAGAAGCGCTAGTGCGATGAAAAAGCGGGCGACCCAGTCCCCCGGCTCGCCCGCTTTCAATCATGTAAATCGCCGTATCTACTCTGCAGACGAAGATCCACCATCAACGATTGCCTGCTCGGACTCAGGAATCCCATCGGCACCCGTGCTCTGTTCTTGCTCCACCTCTTCGCTGATTGCGGAGGCGGGAGTCGAGCCCTTCGCACCCACGATGTAGGCAGCCCCAAATCCTAACGCAATGGCAATCAAGGTCAAAATCACGTAGACAGGCCAATGGCGCTTAATATACGAAAACACGTTGACTCCTTAGAGCTCCGTCTACGAACGGCGGATAACCTCGGTCACAACCTCGGATACCGTGGCAATGTTCGTCGGGTTGACATTGTGGGGCAGGTCGTCCTCGGTACGAGCGCAAGCCAGACGCGTGCCGTCCACGCCGGCGATGGTGAGGGCTCGGCGGCTCGCCTCGAGCGCGGCATAGGCATCGGTCTTGGCATAGGGCATCTCGAGCGCGCCACAATCGACATGGAACGACTTGCACACCTTGCTGACCAGGTTCATGATGCGGCGATCGCCCTTGAGCAGCTGCTGTTCGCCCTCGACCGTCACCACCGAAAGCCTACCGGCGCCGACGGATTCAAGATTGATGAAGAATACGCCGCGGAGCTTATCGCGATGCGAAGCCAAGAAGGCCTTCATACCGGCGCCATCACAATCCGAGGCGCCCGTTGCCACAAACCAGATATCGTGACCGAGCAGCTCATCATCGCCCATAGAGGCGACAGCCGAGAGCATATCTTCGGAAGAAGCGCCATCGGAAGACGTAGCGCCACCCTTCCAGCCATCGTTATCGTCCTCGAAGTTATCCCACGAACCGATACCGCGACCGGACTTCTTGGCATCGTAATCGTCCTCGACGCCCAGCCAGTCGCTCATACTGTCCTGCTCGTTCTTCTTTTTGCGACCGAACAAGCCA
>CAJKEF010000018.1 GCA_905198825.1 uncultured Collinsella sp.
GATGACGGTGTCGCAACAACCAAGTGCTATCGAGGTGCGTGGCGCGCGCGTCCATAACCTTAAGGACATCGATATTGATATCCCGCTGGGAAAGCTCGTGGGTATTGCCGGCGTGTCGGGTTCGGGCAAGAGTTCGCTGGCGCTGGGGGTTCTTTATGCCGAGGGTTCGCGTCGCTACTTGGAAGCACTCAGCACCTATACTCGACGTCGCCTGACACAGGCCGAACACGCCCAGGTGGATGAGGTCTTGCACGTGCCGGCGGCGCTCGCATTGCATCAGCGCCCCAGCGTGCCGGGCGTGCGTTCCACTTTTGGCACCATGACCGAGCTCAACAACAGCCTGCGTCTGCTCTTTAGCCGCTGCGCCCATCACGTGTGCCCGCACTGCAGGGCGCGTGTGGAGCCGAGCCTTAACGTGGCTGCGGGCCTGTCGCTCACGTGTCCGACATGCGGCCGCGAGTTCTACGCGCCGAGTGCCGAGGATTTGGCTTTCAATAGCGGCGGTGCGTGCCCTACCTGCGGCGGTACCGGTGTCATGCGCGAGGTGGACGAGGCGAGCCTGGTGCCCGATGAGTCAAAGACCATCAACGAGGGCGCGGTGCTTCCTTGGGGCACGCTCATGTGGGATCTGATGAAGCAGGTGGCTGGCGAGATGGGCGTGCGCACCGACGTGCCGTTTAACCAGCTCACGCCTCAAGAGCGCGACATCGTGTTTCACGGCCCGGCGGTTAAGAAGCACATTCTCTACGTTCCCAAAAACGGCGAGGGCGCCACGCCGCTCGACTTTACCTACTACAACGCCGTCTATACCGTCGAGAATGCACTCGCCAAGGTTAAGGACGACAAGGGCCTCAAACGCGTTGCGCGCTTTTTGCGCGAGGGCCCATGCCGCGACTGTGGCGGCACGCGTCTCTCCGAGGCGGCACGCCAGCCCCAGGTGCGCGGTATCAATCTGGCGCAGGCGGCGGCCATGACGCTGGGCGAGGCGATTGAGTGGGTGCGCGGGGTGCCCGCATCCTTGCCGGCCGAGATGCAACCCATGGCGACGGATATCTGCGATTCGTTTTTGAGCGCGGCCCGTCGTCTGGTCGACCTGGGTCTCGATTACCTTTCACTCGACCGCGCCGGTGCCACGCTCTCCACGGGTGAGCGCCAGCGCGTGCAGCTTGCTCGCGTGGTGCGCAACCGATCGACGGGTGTGCTCTATGTGCTGGACGAGCCTTCGATCGGCTTGCATCCTGCCAATGTCGACGGCTTGGTGGGTGTGATGCGCGATCTGGTGGATGACGGCAACACCGTGGTTGTTGTCGACCACGATACGCGCGTACTGGCGGAAGCCGACTATCTGGTCGAGATGGGCCCCGTTGCCGGAGCAGGCGGCGGTAACGTGATTGCCGCTGGTACGGTGGACGAGGTCGAACAATCGCAGGGCAGCCGCATCGCCCCGTTTTTGCGCGCAGAGTCCAAGCGCATGCGTCCGCAGGTGACTGACGAGGAAATGTTCGACCAGGGACATATCCGCATGGCAACCGATGCCATTCATACCGTAAAACCGCTCGAAGTCGATATCCCGCGCGGCCGCCTTGTCGCGGTGACGGGCGTTTCGGGCTCGGGCAAGACGACGTTGGTGCTCGAGACGCTCATCCCGGCACTCAAGGCGCAGGCAGCCGGCGAGCGCCTGCCGGGGCACGTGTGTTGGGTCGATGCCGAGGGCATTGGCCGCGCAAACCTGATTGACGCCACGCCCATCGGCGCCAACGTGCGCTCGACGGTCGCAACCTATGCCGACATGCATGACGAGCTGCGCCGCGCCTTCGCCCGTACGCCCGAGGCCAAGGCAGCCGGCTACAAGGCGGGCGCCTTTAGCTACAACACCGGCGCCTTGCGCTGCCCTACGTGTGACGGCACGGGCTCGATATCGCTCGACGTGCAGTTTCTGCCCGACGTCGAGATCGTCTGCCCGGCATGTCGCGGCTCACGTTATGCAGACGCTGCTTCGCATATCCATCGCGAGGGCAAGGACGGGAGTCTGCTTACGTTGCCGCAGCTCATGGACATGAGTGTGGACGAGGCCCTCGACGCCACGGTGGGACTCAAGAAGGTTCAGGCGCGCTTGCAGACCTTGCACGACCTGGGCTTGGGTTATCTCACGCTCGGTGAGCCCACGCCGGCGCTTTCGGGCGGCGAAGCGCAGCGTCTTAAGCTTGCGAGCGAGATGGGACGCGTGCAGGACGATGCCGTATTCGTATTCGACGAGCCTACGATCGGCCTGCATCCGCTCGATGTTCAGGTGTTGCTGAGTGTGTTCGACGGCCTTGTTGCCAAGGGCGCCACAGTCGTCGTGATTGAACACGATCTCGACCTTATCCGTAACGCCGATTATGTGATCGACATGGGTCCGGGCGGTGGCGACGCGGGCGGGCAAATCGTCTGCGCCGGTACGCCGGGCGACATCGCAGCCTGCTCCAAGAGCATTACCGGCCGCTATCTATAGGCGATGTGACAAAGGGGCAGACCCTTTGTCACATTGACTTCTATTTCACGCATTGAGCCGCGAGATAGTCGCGGAAGAATGGCAATTCAAATGCGACGATTCCGCGCCCGCGTTCTCCAATGATGCCGGCGTCTATCATGCGGCGTCGGTAGCGGGAGACCTGCTGCGGCGAACGCTTAAGGCGTTCGACAAGGTCAGCGGTGGTGGACTCTTCCTCGTCATCGAGCATGGCGATGAGGAATCGCTTGTCCTCTGCGGTGAGTTCCCGATAGGTTGCCGCGAGGATTCGGTCGTCCATCTCGTCGCGCGCGATTTTGATTCCCAGGTCAAAGTCGCGTGACGAGATTTCCTTCGAATCGCTTGTGAGATCCCAGGCACGGTAGCCTACAAGTTGCAATAGGAAGGGAAAACCAGAGATCGAGCGAACGGCTCTATCGATTCCCTCAGCATCTGCCAGGCGATCGTTTTCCTGGATTGTACGAATCAAGGCCTCGCGCACGTCATAGTCGGCAATGCGACCCAGATGATATTGTTGGGCGCGGCGAAGGAACGAGACCGTCTTGTGGTTCAGCAACGTCGAGACGTTGTTGGGAAGTCCCGCCATGAGCAGCGCTACGCGTTTCCCATCGGTCACAAAGTGCTGATACGTCGCTGCGAGCTGAATCATCTCGTCGAGTGTCGGGTCCACCTCGTCAACTGTGACGAGCAGACCGGTGCCCGCCTCGTTGAGCTGGTCGATAATGTCGCTCATGCGATAACGCCAAGTCGAGGCATCGTGAACGCGACTGACCTCAATGCTGCCAAGCGGTGCAATTCCGAGACCGGTGACTTCGAAGTGGTTGGATGAGTCGATGAGATGGGCTGCAGCGCGTTTCGTCCCGAGCTCGATTTCCTCAAGCATTCCCGGGAGCGCGGTCGTCTTTACGGCTATCCAGCCGTGGGATTCCGCCCTTGTCGCGAGCGACGACATGAGAGCGGTTTTGCCGGTTCCACGCGCGCCTGAGAAGATCGAGGTCAATTCTGGGCGCCTGCGCTGGCTCAAGAAGGCACGGTCCAAATCCCGAATAATCTGTTGTCTGCCAGCGAGATGGGCAGGAACCTCGCCAAAGCTAGGGGTAAACGGGTTCTCGAGATATTCCACAGGGCTCTCCTTTCACGCCACCGTTTAACTTCATTTTATTTTAGTTAATTTTGATTAAAAGCGACGGCTCTTAATTTAGAGCATCAATTAGGCGTGTGTGTTATCGATGTGGTGCTTGAATGTGACGAAGGGACAGTCCCGTTGTCACATTCCAGGAAAGCCTGTCTGGCGCAGGGCCTCGTAGAGGACGATGGCGGCGCTGTTGGAGAGGTTGAGTGCGCTGATGCGGTAGTCGTCCGGGTTGACGAAGTTGCCGCAGATATCCTGCTGAAGGATGGTCTCGTGGCTGTCCTCGGTATGCCCGAGCGATTCCTCGTGAGCTTCCCAGGCCTCGGCGTTATCAAGCGAATCGCAATCGCGCAGCATCGGGATGCGCTCGCAGCGCTCGGGCGCCGCGGCGAGCAGCTCCTCGGGAATGCCCGAGCTCTCGCTGCCAAAGACCAAGTAGTCGCCATCACGGTAGGTACTCTGCGCATAGGTACGGCGTGCCTTTTTGGTCAGCAGATGCAGGCGACCATCGGCGGGGGAGAGACCGTTGCGCGCAAGGAAATCCTCCCAGCCGGCATAGGTCGTCACGTCCAAATTTTGCCAGTAGCCCAGACCGGCGCGACGTACCGTCTTGTCATCGAGGGAAAACCCCAGCGGCTCCACCAGATGCAGATGGGCACCGGTGACCACGCAGGTACGGCCGATATTGCCCGTATTGGCCGGAATCTCAGGCGCATACAGCACGATATTGAACATGAATCTCCTTGGCTCAGAACGAAAAACCACCACGAAGGGCACCTTCGTGGTGGTTTGGCGGTTACGTAGGCGGAAAAATGCCCGCTTGGATAAACCTAGGCGCGGTGCCAGTCGGTCAGGCAGGCATCGAGGGAGGCGATGAGCGCATCCTTGTCCATGTGACGGCCGATGATGCACAGGCTCGTCATGCGGTCGCCCGTCTCGTCGTCCCAAATCTGCATGATCTCGGGGTTCTCGTCGATAATCTTCTGCTTCTCGCCCTCGGGCGCGGAGTCAACGAACAGACCGTTCTCCATCAGGCGCATCTGGTGGCCGGCCTGCTCGAACATGTAGCACATGTCCGGATCGCCGGTCTGCCACAGCGGACCCTTGACGCGAATGACCTCGTCGGGCCACTCCTGCTCAACAAAATCGGTGAACTTCTGCAGGTCAAACGGCTTGCGGCGCGAGTACACAAAGGTCTCGATGTCGTACTCGAGCACCTCAGGGTCGTCGTGCTCCTCGGGATGCTCCATGGCCTCGATCCAGGCGGCGGAGTTGTAGGCGCGCATAAAGTCGAAGCGGTCGGTATCGAGCAGCTCCTCCATGGGGACCTCGCCGTTTTGGGCCTCGACGATCACGGCGTCTTTTTGCAGGCTGCGCACGATGGCCTTGAGTTCGGCGATCTGCTCAGGGCTCACGGTATCGGTCTTGTTGAGGATCAGCGTGGAGCAGAACTCGATCTGCTGGATGAGCAGGCTCTCGATGTCGTCCTCGTCGATATCCTCGGCCAGCAGGTCGCGACCGCCGTTGAACTCGTCGTACATGCGGGCGCAGTCGACCACGGCCACGATGTTGTCGAGCGCGAGCTTGGGCTCGCCGCCCACCTTGGCCTCGTCGCAGAAGCTCGAGATGGTGTAGGCGATGGGGATAGGCTCGCAAATACCCGATGCCTCGATGATGATGTAGTCGAACTTGCCCGAATCGGCAATGCCCTGCAGCTGGTTGGCCAGGTCGTCCGAAAGCGTGCAGCAGATGCAGCCGTTGGTGAGCGGGATGAGGTCGTCGGTCTCGGAAAGGCCGCCGTCGGCGATAAGGCTGGCGTCGACGTTGATCTCGCCGATATCGTTGACGATCACGGCGGCGCGGATGCCGCCGTCGTTAGCGAGGATGTGGTTGAGCAGCGTGGTCTTGCCGGCACCGAGGTATCCGGTAAGCATGATGATCTTCACGGGTTTGTTGGGCATGTGCCCTCCTTTGTTAGACATGGCTTACAGTTGAATCTTATGCCAAACGCCTGCTCTTATACCCACGCGCCGGCAAATAACACAGGCTACTCCCAGGCTCCCCATACATCGGGGCAATAACCGACGGTGGCCTTTTTGCCGTTGCGCACGATGGGCTCGGCTAGAACCTGCTGGTTTTCGAGCAGTTTGTCGAAGCGCTGGCTAGGGGTGAGGTGCTGGATGAGCGCGAGCGTCTCCTCGTCCTTGGCCTTGGGGTTGAGCAGCTTGTCGATGCCGCCGACCGCCTGCATCACGCTCGTGAGCTCGCCCTTGCTCATCTCCTTTTCCTTAAGGTCAATAAACTGCACCTTAATGCGGCGCTCTTTGAAGAAGCGCTGTGCTTTCTTGGTATCGAAGGACTTTTTGGTGCCAAAAATCTGGATATTCATGCTCCGCCGTTCTACCTGATGAAGTTGGTCGTTGCGTGATCTGCCTCGGGTGCGTTGATACCGGCGGCCTGTCCTGCCTCGATACAGCGCAGGAGCCAGGCCATGTTTTTGCCGATGTTTCGCATGGTGGCAAGGCCCTCGGCATCCCCATCGGCGTCGCCGGGCACGCGGCCAAACACGTTGTTCCAGTAGGTGGAGGCAACTACGGGCATCTGGTTGATGGTGAAGTACTTGTTGAGCACATCGAACGTGGTCGACGTGCCGCCGCGGCGGGCAACGGCGACAGAGGCGCCCGGCTTGTGCGCAAAGGCATGCCCGCCTGCATAGAAGGCGCGATCGAGGGCCGAAAGGATGCGGCCGCTGGGGTGCGCGTAGTAGACGGGCGAGCCAAAGACAAAACCGTCGGCCTGCTCGGCGGCAGCGATGAGCTCGTTCACCACGTCGTCGTCAAAGGTGCAGCGACCGCCAAGCTTGCCGCACTGGCCGCAACCGATGCAGTCGCGAATGGGCTTGGCGCCCAGCTGGAACACCTCGGTATCGATGCCCTCGGCGTTGAGTTGCTCGGAGACCTCGGCGAGTGCGCGGGCGGTGTTGCCGTTTGCCTTGGGACTGCCATTGACCAAAAGAACCTTCATCACAAACTCCCTCTGCTGTTGGTGACTTCTGCAGAGGATTATCGCACGATGGGGGAGGCGGTGCGGGCGCGGTGCTAATCCAGTTTGGTACCTGGCACCTGCACGGCTTTACCGAGCAACGCTTTGAGCTCGTTCAAAATGGAAACGGGCTGTCGATTGACAGCGTCCAGATGAAGCGTTGCCACACGAATGGGCGGCTGATATTCAAGCGAGCCGATGAGCACGGGAGAACCCAGGAACCGCTCGATTTCTTCTGCGATCGCGTCGGTCTCTTCGGGATCAAAGTCATCGAAAAGCGCCACGAATGTCGGCCCCGTCGAGCGGAACAGGCGACCCTTGCCGCGCGAGCATTCCATGAGGCAGGCGGCGCTTTCTGCCAAAACGCGGTCGCCCGCATCAAAGCCAAAGCGGGCATTGACCTGAGCGATATCGTCGATTTTGATGGCGATCAAACCAGCCTTGCGCGCCACGCGACGCATTTCGCCAATGGCGTTGACCAGGGCGTGAATATCGCCCAAGCCGGTCACGGAATCGGTCGTATCTGCCAAGCTTCGGTTGATGATAATGCCCACATACATGCTGGGCTCGGTATCGGTGCCGTCCAAGCGGTAACCCGTGCAGTCGCAAAGCGCGTACGCTCCGGTGGCATCCATTACGCGATACTGCATGTAGTGGAAGTGCCACGTGCCGTTTATCACCATGTCGAGCTCGGCGCGTACGTTGTCGCGGTCCTCGGGATGAACGCGGGCGAGCCACATGTCGACCGAGTTAAAAGGGTGCTGGGAGGGCAGGTCAAAATCGCGCACGGCGTTAACCGACCATTGCGATTCTCCCGTATCGAGATTGAGGATAAACGGATAGCGCGTCTCGGAGCTCATGGAGATCGCTTGGAACACCCGGTCGTTGCAGGGAAGCTGATCGACGATTGGGCGTTGCGGCGCGTCATCGTCTTTCGGTTGCTGCACACGATGCATAAGCTTATAGCGATACATCTTGCGATCGGCATCCATCGTCATCTGGCGACGCGTGTCGCCGGCAAGTGGATCGACGCGCGAGCAGCCAAAGCTAAAGCTGGCGATCATGGGCGCCTTGCCACCTGAGCTCGCCTGGATCAGCCCGGCACGTACCTGCTCCAGGCGCTGCTCGAGTTCAGTCTCGTTTGCGGAGAGCGAGATAAGCACAAACTCGTCTCCACCGATACGGAACAGCATCTCATCGTGCTCCATGGTTTCGGAGAGCGTGCGGCAGATGCTCAGAATATAGCGATTGCCTTCGGCGTGGCCAAACCTATCATTGCAATGCTTGAGATGGTCGATGTCAATATAGGCGCAGGTGAAGGGGTCGCCTTTGCGCCAGAGTTGCTCGACGTGACGGTCGAATCCGTTGCGGTTGCCCAAGTTGGTGAGCGGATCGATATAGGCGTTGCGCTCAAGCAGCTGGCGCTCTTGTTGCAGGATGGCATGCGTCTTTTGCAGTTGCTCACCAACGGCGCGTAGCTCAGCAGGCAGCGCGGCAACATCGAGTTCAGCGGTCGAGACGCCGTTCGCAAGTCGCTGAAGATAGGCAATAATCGATTGCTCGCCCATGCGGTACGACTCGTTCATGATGGATAACCTCCTTGGGCGGAACAACGGTTTGTATCATATCCCCAATTCGGTTTGAATTGGGGATATAAGTTAGCTAATGGAGACAAATGTCCCCTTCGACGGTGGCGTTTTGCGCGCGAGCGTATCAGTTGTTATTGCCACCATCGAGCAATGCCTCAAAATCCTTCGCCTGCATGGGGCGGTAGTAGAGGAAGCCCTGAGCGTAGCGGGCGCCCATTTGTCGTAGTATGTTCGCCTGCTCATTTGTCTCGACGCCTTCGACCACGACGGGCAGATGGAGCGACTGCGCCATTTCGAGCATCGATGAAATGATTTGCGTGCTGCGGCCTTGATCGCGGTCGGTGGGCACAAAGGTGCGGTCGAGCTTGATGACGTCGACGTTGACGTTCTTGAGCATCGCGAGCGTGGACTGGCCGGTGCCAAAATCGTCCATGTAGGTCGAGAAGCCGCGGGTGTGCAGATCTGCGGTCAGCTTATCCACGGCCTCGGATTCTCCCGTATAAGCCGTCTCGGTGATCTCGATACGCATGAGCTCGGGCGGTAGGTTGTATTGGGCGGCGAGTGCCCCCATATGTTCGGCAACGTCGCAGGCAAGGATATCCACGCGCGACACATTAAGCGAGACCGGAACCACGCGGAGACCGCGATCGAGACGCTCGCGAAGCCATATGGCGACACCCTGCCAAATGTACTTGTCGAGCGTCACTACAAAGCCGCTTTCCTCGAGTGCGGGGATAAACGTTGCGGGCGAAATGAGAGAGCCGTCCTTGTCAATCCAGCGGGTGAGTGCTTCGGCGCCAATGATCTCGCCGGATTCCATATCGACCTGGGGCTGAAGGTAGTACGTGATGCGGCCGTTTGAAAGTGCGTACTGGAATTCGGTCAGCGTGCGGTGGAACGCGACTTCGCGCTCGTACTCCGCAGGACAGAAAATGGCAATGCGCTCCTTGAAGTCGTTTTTTGCGCGCCGATTGGTAAACATGGCCTTTGCCTGCGCATCGATGGTGATCTCCTCATTGGAGTCGATGGGGTAAACGCCCATGGACGGCCAAAAACCTACGCCGTCATCATGCCTGGCTACTGCCTCGCGAACGCGGTTGTAGATTTGATGGACGGTGTTGTGCTCAAAGGGGATGAGTATGCAAAAGTCGTCTTGGCCCCAGTACCCTGCGATGCCCATATCGGCATTCTCGATATCCTTGAGGACCGTGCCCACATCGGCGAGCATGCAGTCGCCTTCGGCCTGGCCGTGCCATTCATTAAACAGGCGCATGTGGCCCATGTCGACTGTGGCGATGCACCAGGTGCCGTCGCGCCTTGCCTCGAGAAATGCGTTGGCGCGCCGCATAAACTCGCTGGGTCGATAGAGGCCCGTGAGCGAGTCGATGCGTTCGGCGATGGCGCTTTTGCGCTCCGCCTCGGGTATGGGGAGGCTGTCGTTGGGAACAAGCCCGCCGGCCGTGCGAAGGCGACGGTCGAGTTCGCCTAAAACGGCGGTCGCTTGATGGGTTAAGTGCTCGTAAAAGGCCGGGACGACAAGGCAGACGGGAGTAATGGTGTCGCCTGCGATTTGAACAGGAGCGAAAACGGCCTCTTTAAGGTGGCGGGTCAGTTGCTCGAATGCCTCGTGGTCCAGGTCGTTGCTGAGCACGACGAACTGGACGCTTCGTGAACGGTAGACCCGGCTCCTGCCGCGGGTGATCGACAGCATGCGGCCTGCGTATTCGGCAAGCATGTTGTCGACAGCCTCGGCCCCGTAGAGCTCGTTGAGCTTTGTCGTGCCACGAACGCGCACCGCTATAAGCCCTGTCTCGCAACGATCGCGGCGGCAGGCATCGATAGCGTTGATCAGCATACGCTGCGTTCCGAGGCCCGTGGCGGCGTCGACGGTCTCGGCAAGTGAGTGGTTGACAAGTTCGCCGACATAGAGCGAGGGGGCATTTCCGTCGCCGTCGATGCGAAACCCGCGAGCACGGCAGAGAACGTAGTCACCCGCGGCATTGCGCATGCGGTACTGCATGACGCGGCGGTGTTTGGAGCCGTTAAAGATCTGGTTGATGTCGTTGGCGTAGGCCTCGAGGTCATCGGGATGGACGCGCGTCTTCCAGAAATCGCGGCAGCTGTCTATGTGCTCCGAAGGAAGACCGAGATCGCGCAAGGCACCTTGCGACCAAAGGGTGCGGTCCTTGTCCAAGTTCTCGATAAAGAAATAACGGCCTTCGTTGAGCATCGAAAAGGCGTCGAAAATACGGTCGCTTATTTCGAAGTCGTCGGTGTGGACTTGCGCGATATTACGTCGATCAAGATGCATGGCATGACGTAGCTTGTAGTCGTACATGCGATGGTCGGCATCGAGTGTCATGCGATTGGAGGCTTCGCCTAGGGCGGGGTCGGCGTGTGCCACTCCGTAGCTAAACGAGTGGGGCATCTCGGAATCGTTGTTTTTGAGCAGGATCGTTCGGCAGTGTTCCAGACGTTCGGCGAGGTCGTCCTCGGTCGCAATCGTAGATAGGATGGCAAACTCGTCGCCGCCTATGCGAAACGCCGCCTCGTCCACTTTCATATACAGTTTGAGATAGAGGCTTACCTGCAAGATATAGCGGTTGCCCTCGTCATGCCCAAAGACGTCGTTGCAGTGCTTGAGATTGTCGATATCGATGAACGCCATGGTAACGGGGGCGTCCTGCTCCCAGAGCTCCTCGAGGGAACGGGCAAAGCCGCCACGGTTGCCAAGCCCGGTAAGCTGGTCGGTAAAGGCCGTCCTGATCAGATCCTCCTGACGCTCGAGAAGGTCACGGACGGTCTTTTCGAGCGTTTCGGTGTAATTGCTGACAGTATCCATGTTCTAAGCGACTTTCTGAGGTCGGGGCGGATTGCGTCGGGCGAGCTCGTTGTGTACACGCGTCGTTGCTCGGCGTTTTGCGTGTATCCAGGCCCCCGCCTTGCTGCGTTGTTGAGTTACTTTGCCGGCTAATGTTCGCTGTTGATAACTGCTGAGTAGTATAAACAACAGTGCAGAATTATATATGGGTGTACATGCTACGGGCGGCTATTATTCTGCACTGTTGTTTATACTACTCAGCAGTTA
>CAJKEF010000019.1 GCA_905198825.1 uncultured Collinsella sp.
GCAGGCAACGATGTCGCCGGCGGAGCACTCGTCACGGTCGACGCGCTCGTTGGCGTTCATCTCGAGGATGCGGCCGAGGCGCTCGCGGTTGTCCTTGACCGAGTTGTAGACGTAGGAGCCCGCCTCCGCCTGACCGGAGTACACGCGGATGTAGGTGAGCTTGCCGACGTACGGGTCGGTCATGATCTTGAAGGCGAGGGCCGCGAAGGGCTCCTTCGGGTCGGCATGACGGACCTCGGGCTCGCCCTTGAGGTTGGTGCCGTCGATCTCGGCAACGTCAAGCGGGCTCGGGAGGTAGTCCACGACGGCGTCGAGGAGCTCCTGGATGCCCTTGTTCTTGTAGGCGGAGCCGACGAAGACGGGGTTGATGCCGCCGTCGATGACGCCAGCGCGGATGGCAGCCTTGAGCTTGTCCACGGGGACCTCGGCGTCCTCCAGGACGGCCTCCATGATCTCGTCGTCGTAGTTGGCGGCGGCGTCGAGCAGCTCCTCGCGCTTCTCGGCGGCGAGGTCAGCGAACTCCTCGGGGATGGTCTCCATGGGCTCCGGGTAAATCATGCCCTTGGAGTCCTCCTTGAAGTCCCAGGCGGTCATGGTGACCAGGTCGACGAGACCCCAGAAGTTGTTCTCGGCGCCCATCGGAATCTGGGCCGCCACGGCGTTGGCGTGCAGGCGCTCCTTCATGGTGTCGATGGCGTGGAAGAAGTCGGAGCCGATGCGGTCGAACTTGTTGATGAAGGCAATGCGAGGCACGTTGTACTTGGTGGCCTGACGCCAGACGGTCTCGGACTGCGGCTGGACGCCGGCGACGGCGTCGAAGACGGCGACGGCACCGTCGAGGACGCGCAGGCAGCGCTCGACCTCGGCCGTGAAGTCAACGTGGCCCGGGGTGTCGATGATCTGGATGACGTGGTCCTTCCAGAAGCACGTGGTAGCAGCGGAGGTAATGGTTACGCCGCGCTCCTGCTCCTGAACCATCCAGTCCATGGTGGCAGCGCCCTCATGGACCTCACCGATCTTGTGGGTCTTACCGGTGTAGTAAAGAATACGCTCGGTCGTGGTGGTCTTACCGGCATCGATGTGGGCCATGATGCCGATGTTACGGGTATCGGAAAGCTTGTACTTAGGCTTAGCCATGTTAGTTCCTTACCTTAACTTACCAACGATAGTGAGAGAACGCGCGGTTGGCCTCGGCCATCTTGAAGACGTCCTCACGCTTCTTGACGGAAGCGCCCAGGCCGTTGGAAGCGTCGAGGATCTCGTTGGCGAGACGCTCGGCCATGGTCTTCTCCTTGCGAGCGCGGGAGAAGTTGACGATCCAGCGGATGCCCAGAGCGGTGGAACGACGGGAATTGACCTCCATCGGGACCTGATAGGTAGCGCCACCGACACGCTTGGGCTTAACCTCGAGCGTGGGCTTGACGTTGTCCATAGCCTTCTTGAAGGTAGCGAGAGCGTCGCCACCCTCGGACTTCTCGGCAACGATCTCGAAAGCGGTGTAAACGATGCGCTCAGCGGTGGCCTTCTTGCCGTCAAGAAGGACCTTGTTGATGAGCTGAGTCACCAGGCGGTTGTTGTAAACGGCGTCAGGCTGAACCTCACGACGATTAGCTGCTGCACGACGCGGCATGTGAAATCTCCTTAAGTGTCTACCGTGCGGCGCTTAGGCGGCACACGGCGAAAGTATCAAAACGTTATCTGGCTTATTTGGCCTTGGGGCGCTTAGCACCGTACTTGGAACGGGCCTGCATACGGTTCTGGACCGGAGCAGCGTCGTAGGCGCCACGGATGACGTGATAACGGACACCAGGGAGGTCACGGACACGACCGCCGCGGACGAGCACGATGGAGTGCTCCTGCAGGTTGTGGCCCTCACCCGGGATGTAAGCAGTAACTTCGATGCCGTTGACGAGGCGAACACGGGCAACCTTACGAAGAGCCGAGTTCGGCTTCTTGGGGCTCGTGGTGAAGACGCGGGTGCACACGCCGCGCTTCTGGGAGTTGTGCTGCAGAGCAGCGTTCTTGGACTTCTTGGGCACGGAACGACGGCCCTGGCGAACCAGCTGGTTAATAGTAGGCAAAGCGTACTCCTTCTCGAATGATTCCAGCTTTCTGTAAAGTGCAACGGCTTGAATCGAGGGGTCAGCATCCCCCTACGAAACACGCAGTTCGATAGGATACGTGGCGTTAGCTGTGCCGTCAACAGACCACGCCGCCGGGCGTATCCCAAAATTGGCACATTTCCGCAAAGCCTACACAAAAGGAATCCCCTTCTGTGCGCGGGGGCGGATTCCCGGCCCGGGCGGCCTATCAAGATTTTGCCGCATACTTCCGAAATTCAGACGAATACCGCTCGCTTTAACCGCCCATTTACCGCAAAAGAGGCCGCTTCCCCTAGTAGGAAGCGGCCCCAAATCTTACGAATAGACGATGGTAAAGGGTACTTCTGTTTCGGTCTCTCCTGTTGATGTGTATCTCGTGCCCTCAAGGGTTACCGAGACCACTTGATCGACATTGATCAGTTTTGTCGGCACCGAGATGTTCTCTCCGCTATTGCGTGTCAGAGAAACATAGAAATTGTACGCGCCCGCAGCATCATCTTCGATAATCTGCTCCGATCCATCCTTGTAGGTAACGGTCAACTTTTTCGTGACTGCGTCAATGCCCAGATCGTCGATGTGTGTCTGGACGGAAAACGGGCTGATCTCGAGAGGCGAGTCATCGGAGCGGAGTTCCTTTGTATCGACGTACGCTCCAACGCTAAACTCGGGCGTCGATGCTTTAAACTGCCTCGCACACTCACCTTCGCCCTCGGTCCACTGGATATTCCAGGTGACCGCATGTTGCAAATCTCGCTCGCGATCCATAGCGGCAAAGTACATCGTGCCATTAATGACCGTGTCGCTTGATGTGTCTTTATCAATTGTGCAGCGTGTGTCAGCCCATTCCTCGCCGAAGTTTATGCTGGGCGTGCCGATGCCCTGTTCTTCTTCACCATAAAGAACAAGTTCGCCAATCTCTGCTGCTGGCTTGTAGTAGTTAACTCCATTTGGATTGGACAACGTAAACGTCACGGCTCCGCAGCCGTTTTGGTCGATTGCCATCTCATGGATATCAAGCGTATAGCCGTTACCCTCGACGGACAGATTAACCTCCTGGACTGCGCCCTCCAGGCTTTGGGGCGCGATGCCATCACCGAACTCTCTGGTGTAGGTGTATTTAGTCCCCGATGAGCCGCCGTTGGTCCAGGTAATGGAATCCCCGTTGCCGTGGTTTCCCCAGGCTGAGGCAAAATAGCTGGAATTGATAACGGCGTAGGCGACCCCTCCGGTCGCCAACACTCCGACAAGACATCCGATTACGGCAACATACAGTGGCTTCGCGTGACCCTTTCGACGAAGCGGCTCGCCAGCCGCAGCATCAATAACACGGTCGGCAAGATCGCTATCGGCTTGGATGGACTCGAAGGCCTGCTTGATTTGATTGGATTTCACGGTCGCCCTCCTCTAGGATGAATTTGAGCTTCGATCGACCGCGAGCTAAACGCGTTCGAACGGTCGCGGCTGGTACATGCAACAACTCGGCAATCTCTGAGGTCGAAAAGCCCAGATAGTAATAGAGCACGATGGGAACACGGAATCGCTCCGGAAGTCGCATAACGTCTGACAGGACCGCCTTGGTCTCATCCTGCGCCGCCGAAAGCGAATCGGCCAGGTTCTCAATATCCTCCACACGCCTCCATGGCTTTCGAAAGAGCGATTTACATTCATTGATTGTGACCCGGATAAGCCAGCGGCGAAGATGTTCCCAACTTTCAAAGTGCCCATCGCTTTTAAGCAACTTAAGAAAGACATCTTGGGCAACATCGTCGGCATCGGCGCGATCGCGCAGGTACGTCAATGCGATCCGAAACACGACATCCCGGTGATCTTCAACCGCCTGTCTAAATGCTTGTTCTTCCATAATCACCTCCCGGTGACGTTAATGATTCTTGATGAGGCCCTCACCATAGATACGCTTTGACCGAGCGATATGTTTCAAATTCAAGCAGGAATAACCTACCAAAATAAACCTGTCCCTTTTTGGTAGGTAGAATTACCCATAAGGTGTGCTTTCCGTCTTGCGCAGGACTGTAGAGCAGCAAACTTAAACAGCGGGCGGCCCGTTCCGGGAATCCGACGTGCTCGTCGGGGCAACGTTCCTCACCAAAAAAGACCCGCTCCCCTGTTGGGAAGCGGGTCTTTGGAAGAACGGTTAACGTACTAGGAAATTACTCCTCGTCGTTGTCCTTGGCCTCTTCGGCGTCGTCAGTGTCCACGAGCTGGTTGAGCAGCTCGTCGAGGGAAGCCATGTCCTCGTTGATCGCGCCGTTGGCGGGAGCCTTCTTGTCGTCGATCGGGGCGCCCAGGAGCTCCTCGTCGGCGTCGGCGTGATGCGTCGGAGCGGAGGTACCCAGCAGGATATCGTCCGGACCGTCGGGGCTAAAGACCATCTGCAGCAGCTGCGAGAGGTCTTCCTCGTCGGCAACGTCGTCGTTGTTCTCGAGGATGTAGAGCAGGTCGTGGGCCTCCAGGCCGTCACGGAGCTCCTCGATCGCCTTGGCACCGATACCATCGATGCGCAGCAGATCCTCCTCGGACTTGCCGACCAGATCGCCGACCGTCTCGATGCCGACCTCGCTGAACTTGTTGGTCCAGCGCTGCGACACGCCCAGGTCGTCGAACAGGTACAGGCGAGCCTTCTCGGCGGAGATGGTATGGCCGTTGCGGGTGAACGAACCGTCAGCACCACCGAACTCGTCGTAGCCGGCCCAGTCGAGCTGCTGCGGGAGCTGCTCGTCCAGGTCCTTGAGCTCAACCGGAGCCCACTCGGGCAGCGACTTGGCGTTGGGCGAAGCCGGACCGTCGATGTCAACATAGCCGTCGGCCGTGCGATACGTCAGCTTGGCGTTGGCGTACGGCTTGAGGCCGGTACCAGCCGGGATCTTCTTACCGACGATGACGTTGGACTTAAGGTCGAGCAGGTGGTCGACCTTGCCCTCGATAGCAGCCTCGGTAAGGACGCCGGCGGTACGGATGAACGAAGCGCTCGACAGCCAGGAGTCGATGTTGGACGCGACCTTGAGCGTACCCAGGATGACGGGCTCGGCCACAGGAGCTTGACCGCCCAGACGGGCAACGCGCTCGACCTCGTCGGCGAACTCGTAGCGGTCGACGTACTGACCAAGCAGGTACTTGGAGTCGCCGGGGTTGGTGATCTGAACGCGACGCAGCATCTGACGTGCGAGCACCTCGATGTGCTTGTCGTTCAGGTCGACGCCCTGGCTGGTGTAGACGTCCTTGACGCTCTCGACGAAGGTGTGCATCGTCGACTCGATATCGGTCAGCTTGCGCAGGTTGCGGAAGTTGACGAAGCCCTTGGTGATCTGGTCGCCGGCGCGAACCTCGCAGCCGTCCTCGATCTCGGGCATAAAGCGCACCGAAGCGGGGACGCGACGTTCGTCGAGAACACGGGTGTGGTCCTCGGAGTCGGTGAGCGTCAGCACGTACTCGGACTTCTCGGGCTTAATCGAGAGGTGACCGGAGTACGGAGCCAGCTCGGCCTCGCGACCCAGGATCTTCTCGTTGACGTTGCCGACGATATCGAACATACGGCTGACCGTAGGCAGACCCTGCGTAATATCGTCGACGCCAGCGACGCCGCCGGAGTGAATGGTACGCATCGTAAGCTGCGTACCGGGCTCGCCGATGGACTGGGCGGCAATAATGCCGACCGCGGTACCGATGGCGACCGGACGACGGGTGGAAAGATCCCAGCCGTAGCACTTCTGGCACACGCCGTACTTGGAGCGGCAGGTGAGCAGCGCGCGGAGCTTGACCTTCTTGAGGCCCGCATCGACCATCTTCTGGATGTCGGCGACCTTCTCGATGTAGCCGTCCTGCTCAAAGAGCACGGTGCCATCGGGAGCCACGACGTCCTCAATGAAGCAACGGCCGACGAGGTCGGTGTTGAGGTCGGTGGTACCGGGGATGATGAGGTTGTAGGTGACGCCCTCGTGCGTACCGCAGTCCTCCTCGCGGACGATGACGTCCTGGGCCACGTCGACCAGACGACGGGTCAGGTAACCAGAGTCCGAGGTGTGGGATGCGGTATCGACCAGGCCCTTACGGGCGCCGTAGGTCGAAATGAAGTACTCGAGCGGCAGCAGGCCCTCGCGGAAGTTCGCCTTAATGGGAAGGTCGATCGTCTCGCCGGACATGTCTGCCATCAGGCCACGCATGCCGCCGAGCTGACGCAGCTGGGTCTTAGAACCACGGGCGCCGGAGTCGGCCATCATATAGAGCGGGTTCTCCTCGTCGAACATGTCGAGCATGAGCGCTGCGACCTTGTCGGTACAAGCGGTCCACTCGTTAACGACTTCGATGTGGCGCTCCGTCTCGTTGATGAAGCCCTCCTCGAAGTACTCGTTGATCTGGTCGACGTTGGCCTGGGCGCGATCGAGCAGCTCCTGCTTCTCGGCAGGGATGAGAGCGTCCCACACCGAGATGGTGAGGCCGGCGCGGGTAGCGTAGTGGAAGCCGGAGTACTTGATGGCGTCGAGGATCGGGCCGACCTTGGCCTCGGGGTAACGATCGCAGCAGTCGGCAACCAGCTTGGCCACATCGCCCTTGACCATCTTGTAGTTCATGAACTCATAGTCTTCGGGCAGGCACTGGCGGTTGAAGATGATGCGGCCGATAGAGGTCTCGAAGCGCGCGGTCTTGTTGCCGGTGACGTCGTAGTCGACGAACTCGTTCTTGCCGTTCTTGACGCGGAAGATACGGGTGCCGTCCTCGTTGATGACGTTAGCATCGGCAGCGGACACGCGAACCTGGATCTTGGCCTGCATGTCGACCTCGGAGCGGCAGTCATAGGCGTGCAGCGCGTCGTCGAAGCTGGCGAACACGTGGTTCTCGCCCGGCAGACCCTCGCGGACCTGGGTAAGGTAGTACACACCAATGATCATGTCCTGCGAAGGGATGTTAACCGGCTTGCCGGATGCCGGCGAGCGCAGGTTGTTCGCAGAGAGCATAAGCACGCGAGCCTCGGCCTGAGCCTGGCTGGACAGCGGCACGTGGACAGACATCTGGTCGCCGTCGAAGTCGGCGTTGAAGGGCGAGCAGACCAGCGGATGCAGGTGGATAGCCTTGCCCTCGACCAGCACCGGCTCAAAGGCCTGGATGGACAGACGGTGCAGGGTCGGTGCACGGTTGAGCAGCACGACGCGGCCGTCGATGACCTCTTCGAGGATGTCCCACACAAAGGTGGCACCACGGTCGATAGCGCGCTTGGCGCCCTTGATGTTCTCGACCTTGCCAAGCTCGACCAGGCGCTTCATAACGAAGGGCTTGAAGAGCTCCAGCGCCATGGTCTTGGGCAGACCGCACTGGTGCAGCAGCAGCTTGGGGTCGGTAACGATAACCGAACGGCCGGAGTAGTCGACACGCTTACCCAGCAGGTTCTGACGGAAGCGACCCTGCTTGCCCTTGAGGGCCTCGGCGAGCGACTTGAGCGGGCGACCGCCACGGCCAGAGACCGGGCGACCACGACGGCCGTTGTCGAACAGGGCGTCCACGGACTCCTGGAGCATGCGCTTCTCGTTGTTCACGATGATCGCAGGGGCGTCCAGGTCGAGCAGGCGCTTGAGTCGGTTGTTACGGTTGATCACGCGACGGTACAGGTCGTTGAGGTCGGACGCGGCGAAGCGGCCGCCGTCGAGCTGGACCATCGGGCGCAGATCGGGCGGAATGACCGGGATGACATCCAGGATCATGTTCGCGGGGCTGTTGCCGCCCTTCAGGAAGGCGTCAACGACCTCGAGGCGCTTGACGGCCTTCTCGCGCTTCTGCTTCTGGGAGTCCTCGTCGGCGATGATGGCCTTGAGCTTCTCGGCCTCGGAGGGGAGGTCGATGGCAGCGAGCAGGTCGCGGACGGCCTCGGCACCCATGCCACCCTTGAAGTACATGGAGTAGTAACGGGTCATCTCGCGGAACAGCGGCTCATCGGAGATGAGGTCGCGCTCGGTGAGCTTCATGAAGGCGTTGAAGGCGTCCGTGCGGAGCTGCTTCTCGTCCTTGCACTCTTCCTCGATGTCGACGATGCCAGAGGCGATCTCCTCGGGGGTCAGCGGCTCCTCGTCGGAGAACTCGTCAAAGTTCTCGGGGTTGCCCTGCTCCTTGAGGGACTCGATCTGGCGGGCGCACTCGGCATCGATCTCTTCCAGATCGGCGGCGAGCTCCTCGCGCAGGTCGTCAGCGTCGGCCTCGCGAGCCTCGTAGTCGACCTCGGTGATGATGTAGCTGGCAAAGTACAGAACCTTCTCGAGGTCCTTGGACTTGATGTCGAGCATACGGCTCATCGGGAAGCTCGTGGGGCTCTTGAAGTACCAGATGTGGGACACGGGAGCGGCGAGCTCGATGTGGCCCATGCGGTCGCGACGCACCTTGGCCGAGGTGACCTCGACGCCGCAGCGCTCGCAGACGATGCCCTTAAAGCGGATGCCCTTGTATTTGCCGCAGGAGCACTCCCAGTCCTTGGCGGGACCGAAGATCTTCTCGCAGAACAGGCCGTCCTTCTCGGGCTTGAGGGTACGGTAATTGATGGTCTCCGGCTTCTTGACCTCACCGTGCGACCAGGAACGGATCTGGTCGGCGGAGGCAAGGGAGATCTTTACCGAGTCAAAATCAGTAGCTTCGAAATCTGCCACAGTCAACTACTCCTTATCAGTGGTCGTGGCGGCGACAGCCTCGGGTGCCTCGGCGGTCTCGGCATCCTGGGCCTCGACGTCGGCGTCAACGCCGGCGAGCGCAGCCAGGTCGTCGAGAGCAGAGGTCTCCTCGGCGGTCACAGGGGCGGAGGCGTCCTCGTCGGCATCGTGCATGGGCTCGATGTCCAGCGCGAGGGAGCGGATCTCCTTGACGAGAACCTTGAAGGACTCGGGGATACCCGGAACCGGGACGTTCTCGCCCTTGACGATGGACTCGTAGGTCTTGACGCGGCCCACGGTATCGTCGGACTTGACGGTCAGGATCTCCTGCAGGACGTTGGAAGCACCGTAAGCGTACAGTGCCCAAACTTCCATCTCGCCGAAGCGCTGGCCGCCGAACTGAGCCTTGCCGCCCAGAGGCTGCTGGGTAACCAGGCTGTAAGGGCCGGTCGAACGGGCGTGGATCTTGTCGTCGACCATGTGGCCGAGCTTGAGGATGTAGGACGTACCCACGGTAATGGGCTCGCGGAACTCCTCGCCGGTGCGGCCGTCGAACAGGCGGGTCTTGCCGCGCTCGTCAAGCTGGGTGACGAACTCGGGGCGCATGTGATCGCCAAAGGCAGCGGTGGCCTTGTTGAGCATGTTCTTGTTGGCGCGACGGATGACCTCGGCGATCTCGTCCTCCTTGGCGCCGTCGAAGACGGGCGTCGAGACGAAGAACGGACCGGGGACATACTTGTCGGAGTCGGCATCCTCGGTATCCCAACCGCAGGCGGCAGCCCAGCCAAGGTGGCACTCGAGCAGCTGGCCGACGTTCATACGCGAAGGAACGCCCAGCGGGTTGAGGATAACGTCGATCGGGGTACCGTCAGCCATGTAGGGCATGTCCTCGACCGGCAGAACGTTACAAATAACACCCTTGTTGCCGTGGCGGCCGGCGATCTTATCGCCCTGCTGGATCTTACGACGCTGGGCGACGTAGACGCGCACCTGCTCGTTGACGCCGGGGGCCAGGTCGTCGCCGTTCTCGCGGCTAAAGCGGACGACGTCGATGACGCGGCCGTAAGCGCCGTGAGGCATCTTAAGGGAGGTGTCGCGGACGTCGTGGGCCTTGGCACCGAAGATGGCGCGCAGCAGGCGCTCCTCGGCGGTCAGAGCGCTCTCGCCCTTAGGCGTGACCTTGCCGACCAGGATGTCGCCAGGGCCGACCTCAGCGCCGATGCGGATGATGCCGTCCTCGTCGAGGTTGGCAAGCATGTCCTCGGAGAGGTTCGGGATCTCGCGGGTGATCTCCTCGGGGCCGAGCTTGGTGTCGCGGGCGTCGTTCTCGTGACGGGTGATATTGATGGTCGTCAGCAGGTCCTCGGCCACCAGGCGCTCGGACACGACGATACCGTCCTCGTAGTTGAAGCCTTCCCACGGCATGTATGCCACGGTGAGGTTCTGGCCCAGTGCGAGCTCGCCATGATCGGTCGAAGGACCGTCGGCCAGAGGCTCGCCCTGCTCAACGGTGTCACCGACGCGCACGAGCGGACGGTGGTTGATGCAGGTGGACTGGTTGGAGCGCTGGTACTTGGCCAGGTGATACTCGTCCATGCCGCCGGCATGCTTGACGATAATCTTGGAGGCGTCGGCATAGATGACTTCGCCGGCGTTCTTGGCCAGGGTAACCTCGCCAGAGTCCAGGGCGGCGCGACGCTCCATGCCGGTACCGACATAGGGAGCGGCGGGGTGAACCAGCGGCACGGCCTGACGCTGCATGTTGGCGCCCATGAGCGTACGCTTGGCGTCGTCGTGCTCGAGGAACGGAATCAGCGTGGCTGCGACGGAGAGCATCTGACGCGGCGAGACGTCCATGTAGTCGACGTCCTCGACAGGCACGTCGGCGGGAGCGCCGAAGGAGCCGTCGAAGTCGCGGGTACGGGCGATCACGGTGTGCGGACGGACGATCTTGCCCTCGGCATCGGTCGTGATGAACTCGTTGGTCTTGGGATCGAGCGGCGTGTTGGCCGGCGCGATGACGTGCTTCTCTTCCTCGTCAGCGGTCATCCAGTCGATCTGGTCGGTGGCAACGCCGTTCTCGACGCGACGGAACGGAGCCTCGATGAAGCCGTACTCGTTGACGCGGGCGTAGAGGGCGAGCGAGCCGATCAGGCCGATGTTGGGGCCTTCGGGAGTCTCGATCGGGCACATGCGGCTGTAGTGCGAGTTGTGAACGTCGCGGACGGCCGTCGGCACGTTGGTGCGGCGGCTGGAGCCGGACTTGTGGCCGGCAAGACCGCCAGGGCCGAGTGCGGACAGACGGCGCTTGTGAGTCAGACCGGTCAGGGGGTTCGCCTGGTCCATGAACTGCGAGAGCTGCGAGGAACCGAAGAACTCCTTGATGGAGGCCACGATCGGACGGATGTTGATGAGCGACTGCGGGGTGATCTCGTCGATGTCCTGGGAGCTCATGCGCTCACGGACGACGCGCTCCATACGGCTCATGCCGATACGGAACTGGTTGGCGACGAGCTCGCCGACGGTGCGGATGCGGCGGTTGCCAAAGTGGTCGATGT
>CAJKEF010000020.1 GCA_905198825.1 uncultured Collinsella sp.
CCCCGCCACCCTGGGCGGCAACTGGACCTGGCGCATGCTCGATGGTGCCATCACCCGCGAGCTCGAGCACAAACTCACCGACTGGACCGAGACCTACTTCCGCATCCCGTCGGAAGCCGAAATCGAGCTTCCTCAATAGGAGCTACCGCGCCCGACCCCTCCCCACCGTGCGGACGCGCTTGCTTTTCCCGCGCGAGGCCACCCCAATCCCCTCGCGCGGGCTTCTTATGAATTGCAGACATGAAACAACCCATCACAGGAGAAAACATGCCCCAAATTAACCTCATGGAACTCGCCGAGCAGTCTTTTGGCACCTCGCTCGAGCAGCTCGACGACCGTCGCATTTACAAGCTGCTGGTCAAACTCGTGCAGGAGCGCTCCGCCGCCCGCCCGCTCAACAACGGCAAGAAAAAGCTCTATTACATTTCCGCCGAATTTTTGATCGGTAAGCTGCTCATCAACAACATGATCGACCTCGGCATCTACGACGAGGTTAAGGACCAGCTCACCGCCGCAGGCCACGACCTCAACAAGATCGAGGAGTTCGAGGTCGAGCCGTCGCTCGGCAACGGCGGCCTGGGCCGCCTGGCCGCGTGCTTCCTGGATTCCATCGCCACGCTGGGCTTGACCGGCGATGGCGTGGGCCTCAACTATCACTACGGCCTGTTCCGTCAGCGCTTTGTCGACAACCAGCAGAAGGCCGTCCCCGACGAATGGCTCGGTGAGCAAGACATTCTAGTCGACGATGACCGCTCCTACACCGTCGAGTTCGGCGATTTTGCCGTTACCTCCAAGCTCGTCGACATCGATGTGCCCGGTTACGGCCAGCCCACCAAGAACCGCCTGCGCCTGTTCGACCTGGCGAGCGTCGACGACGGCCTGGTCCCCGGCAGCTCCATCGACTTCGACAAGACCGAGATCGCCAAGAACCTCACCTTGTTCCTCTACCCCGACGATTCCGACGAGCAGGGCCGCCTACTTCGCATCTATCAGGAGTACTTCATGGTGAGCAACGCCGCCCAGCTCTTGATCGACGAGGCCGTCGAGCGCGGCAGCAACCTGCACGATCTGGCCGATTACGCCGTTGTCCAGATCAACGACACGCACCCCACCATGGTCATCCCCGAGCTCATTCGCCTGCTCACCACCGAGCACGACATCGAGTTTGACGAGGCCGTTACCATCGTACGCTCCATGGTCGCCTACACTAACCACACGATTCTTGCCGAGGCGCTCGAGAAGTGGCCGCTCGCCAGCCTGCAGAAGGTCTCCCCTGCCATCGCCGACATTATCGTCAAGCTCGATGAGATCGCGAAGGCCGAGCACGATGACCCGCGCGTCGCCATCATCGACGAGCACGACACCGTCCACATGGCCCACATGGACATCCACTTTGGCTTCTCCATCAACGGCGTAGCCGCCCTCCACACCAAGATCCTGGAGGACACCGAGCTTCATCCGTTCTACGAGATCTATCCCGAGAAGTTCTCCAACAAGACCAACGGCATCACCTTCCGCCGCTGGATTCATGGGGCCAACCCCGCGCTCGCCAGCCTGCTCGACGATGTGATCGGCACCGACTGGCGCAGCACCGGCGATCTGAGCAAACTCGCCAAGTTCGCCGACGACAAGGACGTTCTTGAGCGCCTGGCCGCCACCAAGGTCGAGGCCAAGGCCATCATGCGCCAGTTCATGGCGCTCGAGCAGGGCGTGACCATTCCCTCCAACGCCATCATCGACGTCCAGGTCAAGCGCATCCACGAGTACAAGCGCCAGCAGATGCTCGCGCTCTACATCATCTGGAAGTACCTCGATATCAAGAACGGCAACAGACCTAAGCACCCCGTCACCATCATCTTTGGCGGCAAGGCGGCGCCTGCCTACACTATCGCGCAGGACATCATCCATCTGATCTTGACGCTGTCGCAGTGGATTGCAAACGACCCCGACGTGGCTCCCTACCTGCAGGTTGTCATGATCGAGAACTACAACGTCACCGCCGCCGAGCGCGTGATCCCCGCCGCTGATATCTCCGAGCAGATCAGCCTGGCCTCCAAGGAAGCGAGCGGCACCTCCAACATGAAGTTCATGCTCAACGGCGCCCTAACCCTGTGCACGCTCGACGGTGCCAACGTGGAGATTGCCGAGCTCGTGGGCGACGAGAACATCTATACCTTTGGTGCCTCGTCCAAACAGGTCGAGCAGCTCTATGCCAACGGCACCTATGACGCCGGTGTGCTCTACCGCAAGCCCGGCATTAAACTGCTGGTGGACTTCATCACCAACCCGGCCTTTATGGCGACCGGCAACGCCGAGCGCCTGCAGCGCCTGCACGACGACATCAAGGGCAAGGACTGGTTTATGGCCCTGCTCGACATTGAGGAGTACATCCAGACCAAGGAGCGCGTGCTGGCCGACTACGAGGACCAGGACGCCTGGATGCGCAAGGCGCTCATCAATATCGCCAACGCCGGCACCTTCTCGTCCGACCGCACCATCTCCCAGTACAACGACGAGATCTGGCACCTGAACTAATTTCACTTCCCTTACCCATCCTCTTGAGAAACGGAGTCGTGGCGACACGGCTCCGTTTTTTGTGCCCGCACGTTACCCTGCAACCCGACTCGACCGAAGAATCTCGATCTGTAACAGCTACTCGGTAAAAACGGCCCCAGCTGTTACAGATTGAGACATACCGGCCCCTCCCCTTGGGTCTATCTCGATCTGTAACACCTAGCGTCCGAAATCGGCCCTACCCGTTACAGATCGAGACAAGCGACCGGCCAGACAATCCCAACACAAAGAAAGGCTCCCCTCTCGCCCAGCGGACGGGAGGGGAGCCTTATATGTGACCACGGCAAAAGGATGGCAAAGCCGCAGTCGCCCAAAAGGAGGGCCTGATTGGATCGGGCCTAGATAAGGTTCTTGCCAGACACCTTATCGAAGAGATGGGTCGCGTTCTTCTCGAACTTGAACCAAATGGGGTCGCCCGCCTTGAGCGCACCCTTGGCCTCGAGATCGACGACGGGGATGATCAGGACAAACTGGCCGTCGGGAGACATCACGTGAACGTGCTCGGTCGAACCCATGAGCTCGGTGACCTCGATGGTGCCCTGAAGCGCACCCTCCTCGCCCTTTTCGGCAAGCAGAATCTGCTCGGGACGTACGCCGGCCGTGATCTCCTTCACGTCGCCGCCGTCCCAATTAAGGGCGAGCTGAGCGCAGGTCTCGGGGGCCAGCGCGACATTCATGTCGTCGGTCTTGACGGTAAAGCCGTCGCCCGAGCGCACCAGCTGGGCATCGAAGAAGTTCATCTGCGGCACGCCGATAAAGCCGGCAACGAAGATGTTCGCGGGATGGTTGAAGACCTCCTGCGGGGTGGCGATCTGCTGGACGACGCCGTCCTTCATGACCACAATGCGATCGCCGAGGGTCATGGCCTCGGTCTGGTCGTGGGTGACGTAGATGAACGTGCCCTTGATCTCGTGGCGCAGCTTGATGAGCTCGGCACGCATCTGGTTACGCAGCTTGGCGTCCAGGTTGGACAGCGGCTCGTCCATCAGGAAGACCTTAGGATCACGCACGATGGCGCGGCCGATAGCGACACGCTGACGCTGGCCGCCCGAAAGCGCCTTGGGCTTACGGTCGAGGTACTCGGTGATACCCAAGATCTCGGCAGCGGAGCGAACCTTACGGTCGATCTCGTCCTTGGGGACCTTCTTGAGCTCAAGCGTAAACGCCATGTTCTCGTACACCGTCATGTTGGGGTACAGAGCGTAGCTCTGGAACACCATGGCGATGTCGCGGTCCTTGGGCGCCACGTCGTTGACGCGCTTGCCGTCGATGAGCACATCGCCCGAGGTAATGTCCTCCAGGCCGGCAACCATGCGCATCGTCGTGGACTTACCGCAGCCAGAGGGACCAACGAGAACGACGAACTCCTGGTCGTGAACGGTGAGGTTGAAGTCCTCTACAGCGAGCACGCCATCCTCGGTAACCTTAAGGTTATGCTTCTTCTCCTCGGTCTTCTTCTTTTTGCCAAAAAAGCCCTTCTTTTTGGACTCGGTGTTGGGATACACCTTCTGAACATGTTTGAGAACGATCTCGGCCATGTCTTTACCTTTCGATGTGCGGCGCCGCGCTGAGGGGCGCCGCAGAAACTTGCAAAACAGTTACGGCATCAGCCCTTGACGGCACCTGCCACCACGCCGTCGATGATGTACTTCTGGCAGAGGATGTACATGATGACGATGGGGATAACGACCATCATGATGCAGGCCATCATGGGGCCGAGCTCGACGTGGCCATAGCCGCCGCGGAAGTACTGGATCAAGATAGGAATGGTCCTGTACTTGGTGGAGTCGAGGGTGAGGTAGGGCAGCAGGTAGTCGTTCCAGACCCACATGGTCTCGAGAATGCCGACCGAAAGATAGGTGGGCTTCATGATGGGAAGGACGATTTTAAAGAACACCTGGACCGGGTTGCAGCCATCAATCATGGCCGCCTCTTCGATCTCGAGCGGGATGTTCTTTACAAAGCCGGCGAACATAAAGACCGCCAGGCCCGCGCCAAAGCCAAGGTAGATAAAGCAGATGTTGAACGGCGTGTTGAAGCCGATGCGGTCCGCCAAATTGGACAGCGTGAACATGAGCATCTGGAAGGGCACGACCATCGAGAACACGAACAGGTAATAGAAGAAGTTCGAAATCTTGCTGTTGACGCGC
Organism: uncultured Collinsella sp.; assembly: GCA_905198825.1. Taxonomy (GTDB): domain Bacteria; phylum Actinomycetota; class Coriobacteriia; order Coriobacteriales; family Coriobacteriaceae; genus Collinsella. Next base: position 4,725 of record CAJKEF010000020.1, read on the forward strand.
ACTACGTACCAAGCGCACATGGAGCAGCACACCAAAATCAGAACGACCGACGTGACCGTGATGATGAGCGAGTACATAAACGCCGAGGCAAAGCCCTGCTCGTTAAGAGCGTGCACGTAGTTTGCGAGACCGTTGAACGTCTCGGGCGTGAGCAAATCGAATGCCGTGGTGGTGCTGATTGCAGTTCCCTTTTTAAAGGAATTGAGCGCAATCATGAACACGGGGTAGATCCACGCGAGCGACAGGATCGTAAAGAAGATCGAGAGCGCGCGGTTGATAACCTTATCGCGTTTCATTACTGCTGCACCTCCTTGGACCTCGTGGCCTTAAGCTGGATCATAGAAATAGCGACGACCAGGATGCAGAAGATGACTGCCTTGGCCTGGCCAATGCCCTGCCATGCGATGCCGGCACGTGAGTAGAACGTGTTGTAGATGTTCAGGGCGAGCATCTCGGTGGAGTGCGCGGGAGCGCCGCCGGTAAGGGCGAGGTTCTGGTCGAACAGCTTAAAGCCGTTGGTGATGGACAGGAACAGGCAGATGGTGATGGTCGGCATCAGGTTAGGGATCTTAACCTTCCAAAACGTCTGCCATGCCGTGGCACCGTCGACCTTGGCAGCCTCGATGTAGTCGGACGGAATGGACTGCAGACCGGCGATGTAGATGATCATCATGTAGCCGACCTGCTGCCACAGGGTCAGGATGATAAGGCCCCAAAAGCCAGCAGCAGAGTTAAGTGCGATGAGCTGGGCGCCCACGTTGGAAAGCAGGCAGTTGATCAGAATCTGCCAAATGTAGCCCAGCACGATGCCACCGATCAGGTTAGGCATAAAGAAGATCGTACGGAAGATGTTGGTGCCCTTGAGCGCTTTGCGGGTGAGCGCCTGCGCAATGGCGAGGGCGATCACGTTGATGAGCACCGTCGACAGGAAGGCAAACGCCACCGTAAAGAAGAACGACGTGGAGAACTGTGGATCGGACAGTGCGCGCACGTAGTTCTCGATACCGACAAAGTGCGCATTGTTGATGGTAATAAACTGGCAGAACGAGAGATAGAAGCCCTGGATAAAGGGGATCACGAACCCGATCATAAACGCCAGGCACGTGGGCAGCATAAAGAGCGGCCACCAGCGCTTGAGTGCTTTGCCCATAATAGGGTCCTTTCAATATGCAGGGGGCGGGCAAACCTACGTCTGCCCGCCCCCTGTCGCTAATCAGATAGCTTGGGCAGCAACTACTTACTCGGAAGCAGCCTTCTCGGTCTTCCAGCCATCAACGAAGGCGTTCTTGACGCCGTCCCACTTGGTGTTGTCGGCAGCATAGGCAATCAGAGCCTGCTTGAGGTTCTTCTTCCACTCCTCAGAGGGGATGTAGACGAAGTCCCAAGCGACGGTCTTCTTGCCGTCCTTGGCCATGGCAACGGCCTGCTGCGAGAAGACGTTGGTGGTCTCCTTGGCGCTCTTGAACGGAGCGGTCAGGCCCATCTTGTCGGCGATGATGCTGGTCGGGGTGTCAGCGGTGACGCACCAGTACATGAAGTCCTCGGTGGCCTTCTGAGCATCCTCGGAAGCCTGGGAGCTCACGCACCAGTAGTTCTCGCCGCCGGAGCACAGGCCCTGGTTCTCCTCGCCGTCAACGCCGATGTAAATCGGCAGCATGCCGAGCTGGTCGTCGGTCATACCGGCCTTGGTGAGGTCAGCGTATGCCCAAGAGCCGTTCTGATAGAAGACGGCCTTGCCGGTTGCGAACTCGTTGGTGGCGTCGTCGCCGGTCTTGGAGGCAAGCTGCGAAGGATCGCAGGTGGAGTCGGTGATGTACAGGTCGAAAATCTGCTTGAAGTTGTCGAGATACTCGCCCTTGATCTCGTCGTCCTCCTGGTTGTGCTCCTTCTCGAACTCGTAGTAGAGCGGGAGGTTGGCGAGGTGGGTGGTGTAGCGCCAGCTGGAGGAGTCATCCATGCCGGCAGAAGTGAAGGCGCCCTCAATGCCAAGCTCGTCCTTGCGGGCCTGAATGTCGTCAGCGCAAGCCTTCAGCTTGTCGAAGGAGTTGATGTCCTCGGCCTTGTAGCCAGCCTTCTCGAGCAGCTGCTTGTTGTAGATGATGCCGTAGCTCTCCTGGACCCAGTCGATACCCAGATCCTTGCCATCGGACTGCAGAGCCAGGGAGTCGTCAATGAGCTCACCGCGGAGCTTGGTATCGGACAGGTCGGCGCAGTAGTCCTTCCAGTTCTTAAGACCGGTGGGGCCGTTGACCTGGAACAGGGTCGGAGCGGAGCTCTTGGACATCTCGGACTTGAGCTTCTCCTCGTAGGTGTTGGAGGCGGCGGTCACGATTTTGACCTCGACGCCCTTCTCCTTCTTATAGGCCTTGGCGATCTCCTTCCACTCCTTGTCGACCTCGGGCTTGAATTGGAGGAAGTAGACCTCGGCAGCGTCACCAGAAGCAGAGGAGCCGGAACCGGCGGAGCCACCGCAGCCCACGAGACCCAGACCAAGAACCGCAGCCGCGGAACCAGCAAAGCCCAGGAACTGCCTTCTGCTCATTTCGTTCTTCATTACAATCCACCCTTTCACACCGTGGCGGCACCCTTTGCCGCCGCCTTCGGAGATTGGCTCGGGGACTTTGCCCCTTTTGCTGATTTGTACAATACGCTATTTGGCTAGTTGTTTGAACAAGTATTACTAGAGCGGTAGAAAAACTTCGGTGAACGGTAATATTCAACTTGATACTTGACAAGTTTTGTATAAACAATTATTTGTTATCTAATGCAGAGAAAACGCCCGGTCAAACCGATGCAGCGTCGGTTTGACCGGGCGTTTTCGTTCGCTTTGAGGGCATGAGTCTCGTCAGGCTGCGAGCTAGCCGGCTATCGCTTGGAATTGACGCGGTAATGGAAGATCTCGGGGTGTGTGCGAGTGTGCGTCACCTCAAACAAGATGCCATCCGAGGTGTACGACTGACTCTCCATGACGGCAACGCAGTTGTATTTGCCAAGGTCCAAGTAGCTGCAGTCTTCATCGTTGGCGAGCTCGACACTCACCGTACGACGGCTCGCCATCACTTTGACACCGCGCTTGTGCTCCAGATAGCCGTAAATAGAATCTGCCGCGATCTCGGGGGTCAGGCCCTTGGCGATCGACGCCAAAAAATAGCCATGGTCCACTTGGCGCGCGTTGCCGTTGAGGCTTCGGACACGCACTACGCGAATAAGCTCCTCGCCCACCCTAAAGCCCAGGCGACGAGAGAGCTGCTCGGTGCAAATCAAATGTTCAAAGGACTTAACGTCCGTCGATGCAACGGCATTGTTGCGTTTTGCAAACTCGCCAAACGACTCAACCTCTTCGAGTGCGCCCAACATGTCGGTTTCGCCCTTAAGCCAAATAACGCGCACGCCCTTGCCGTGTATGGGCTGCACAAACATCTGATCGGCCAGCATGCGCAAGGCGCGTCGAACGGTATTGCGCGTGCAGCCAAACTCCGCGGTCAGCTCGGCTTCGGTTGGCAGCATCTCCTGAAACGCATAAGTCCCGTTAATGATGCGCGAACGGATCTCGCGGTAGATTCCTTCGTAAATCGCTTTTGGCATGACTTCACCTCTAATGAATATGTATGGCTAGGCACGATAGCATTTCTTGAAGTTGTTTAAACCGATTATCGGCAAAGCGACAGGATTTAACCGTTGACGGTTTCTGTCGCGCCCAAACCGGTTTCGCTCAAAACTGCCGGTATGACAATCGTCTGGTCCTCTACAATGAATCCATTGTTTAAACGTTTCACCACGCGCAACGCGCCTCGATATTCGGGAGGCAGAACATGCTGCAAAAAATCCAACGCTTTGGCGGGGCAATGTTCGCGCCCGCCATGTTGTTTTCCATATCGGGCCTTATGGTCGGCGTCTCCGCCCTCGCAACGTCTGCGGATATCGTCGGCGACCTCGCCGTATACGGAACCCCTTGGTACGTTTTTTGGACTATCATCCAGCGTGGTTCGTGGACGGTCTTTAAACGACTTCCGCTCCTTTTTGCCGTAGCGCTGCCCATCGGCCTTGCCCAAAAGCAACCGGCACGTTGTTGCCTCGAGGCACTCGTGGCCTATTTTGCCTATTGCTTCTTTTTGAGCGAGATCATCAAGCTGAGCGGAGACAACCTTGGACTTAAGTACCCATCGTCTTTGACCTCCGCTAGCGGCATCACCATCATCGACGGCATCAAGACACTCGACACCGGCATTATCGGCCCGCTGGCGGTGTCGGCAACCGTCGTCGCCATCCATGACCGCTTCTACGATGCCAAGGTTCCCGATTGGCTCGGCACCTTCTCGGGCTCCTCGCTGGTCTACCTCATCAGCTTTTTTGCCGTGTTTGCCCTTGCCGCTATCTCGGCCGCCATCGTGCCCTCCGTATACGCTGTGACCGAAACACTGCGCCACGCACTTGCGGGCGTCGGCCCCTTTGGCGTGGGCATCTTTGTGCTTTTGGAGCGAGCGCTCGAGCCCATGGGGCTGCACCACCTGCTCTACATGCCGATCTACTACGACAACCTGGTCATTAACGACGGCATCTACGCCACGTGGAGCAGCTTGCTCCCCATCCTCTCCCATAGCACGCGCCCCCTTAATGAACTTGCGCCGTGGGCCGGTTTTACCGCCACCGGCTGGGTCAAGCTCTTTGGCCTTCCCGCCATCGCAGCCGCATTCTACTCCACCGCAAAACCCGAGCGCCGCGCCGGCCTCAGGGTCATCCTTGTTCCAGCCATCATCGCCTCGGTGGTTTGCGGCGTTACCGAGCCACTCGAGTTTCTCTTTATGTTCACCCACCCCGGGCTCTTTTTTCTCTACGCCGTCTTATCGTCTTGCCTTGCCACAACCATGAATCTCTTTGGCATCGTCGGCATCTTCTCGGGCGGCCTCATGGAGATGGCAGCCTTCAACTTTATTCCGCTCATGCGCATGCATGCCGGTGCCTATCTTTTGGCGCTCGGTATCGGCCTTGCCTTTAGCCTCATCTTTTTTGTGAGTTTTCGAGCACTCATCTTGATCTATGACCTTAAGACGCCGGGCCGCGAGGATCATGTCGCCAATCGCGCGGCAATCGATCATTTAACGGGAAGCGGCTTTGCCAAAGAGCAATCTCCCAATGACGAGGTCAATAGTCAATCCGATCAAGATCACGTCCTCGCTGAGCGGGTAATTCAGCTTTTAGGTGGCGTTGGCAATATTGCGGGCGCAACCAACTGCGCCACGCGCCTGCGCGTCGAGGTCGCAGACCCTTCCATCGTTGCAGATAACGCGTCGTTTGTCGCGGCGGGCGCCAAAGGCCTCATCATTACGGGCAAGACCGCCCAGGTGGTCATCGGCATCTCCGTTCCCCGCGTTAAAGAGCATTTTGACCAGATCATGGGCCTCGAACCGGGATTTGTGCCCACCACCTCGGCCTCCCCTGCCGCCAGCGCAGCCCATAAGCGCGGCGATATCTGCTTCTTCGATATCGACGGAACGCTCGCCTGGCAAGACCCCAGGCTCGCCCAAGACCTTCCCGAAGACGAGCGGGACCTCTCCCCCTATCCCAACGAGGCGGTTTCGCAGGCAATCCGCGAGTTTGTCGCCAACGGCAACATGGCCTTTATCTGCACGGGACGCACCCTGAGCTGCATCCACCCCAAACTTCTTGAGCTGCCCTGGACCGGCATCGTCTGTCTTGCGGGCGGTTACGCCGAGATCAACGGACACGCAATTCGCGATCTGTCGATGACGCCCAGTATGCTGCAGCGTCTTGCCCCCTACCTTGAGCAATCGGGCGAGGTCATCCGCTTTGAGGGCCTCAACGGCGTCGTGCGCATGAGTGCCGATGCCCCCGATGCTCCCGGATACGCGCGCACCCTGGGCGACGCAGTCACGCAGCTGCAACATTACAGTGTCTACAAGATCTTGATGTCTACATCGCTCGCCAACCACATCGCTCAAGATAAGGCACTTGAGCCGCTGCTGTGCTTTAACGAGCTCGAACTCGAGGTAACCGAAATCTCGCCCCGCGAATGCACGAAGCGTGGGGGCATCCAGTCTGTACTCGACGCCCTCGATCCCCACCACGGAACCGTATACGGCATTGGCGACGCCAGCAATGACGTCTCGCTGATGAACGCCGTCGATGTCGGCATTGCGATGGGCAACGCACCGGACTATCTCAAGGATAAGGCCGATTACGTGACCGACACCGTCGATCACGACGGCGTCGTTGCGGCGCTCGAGCATTTTATGCTGATTTAGGCGCGCTCCATCAAACGCACGCCCGTTGTCCTAAATCGCCAAAACTGCCGCGCCAAACGCCCTGATGTGGCAATATGTTGTCTGCATATTGCATCAATGCAACCTCAGAAAGAATGCGAGAACCCGTGTCCAGTCCGTTTACCAGCTTTTTAGCCCAGCAC
>CAJKEF010000021.1 GCA_905198825.1 uncultured Collinsella sp.
GCTTTCCAAGTAGCGATATTTCGCTTTTAACGCTCAACCACCACAAAGGGGACAGGCACCTTTGTGGTGGTTTTTGTTTAAGCGCCAGCGATGAGGAGATTTGGGCGGGCGTCGTCGACGATCTCGGCGATTGAGGTGGCAACGGCATGATCGGGGTCACGGTCCATCACGATGGTGTCGACATCTGCCAGCTCGGCAAAGCGGTACATGCCGCGTCCGTTAACCTTGCTGGCGTCCATGAGGGCGACGCTTTGATGGGCTGCGGCGATCATGGCCGTTTTGGTCTCGGCCATTTGGGGAAAGTCGGTCGTAAAGCCGCAGCGGGGGACAAAAGCGCCGGGGCACATGACGGCAAGGTCGGCGTGGACCATTTGGAGCGCCTGCATGGTAAGTGGACCGTACAGATAGCGATGACCTTTGCGCAGTGCCCCACCCAGCATGACGACATCGACCGAGGGCATGCTCTCGTCGATATAATCGGCGATGGTAATGTCGGCCGTGATGACGGTGATGCCGTCGCGCTGATCAAGGAGCCGGACGAACTCGAGCGCCGTGGTGCCCGAGTCGACGAGCAGCGTGTCGCCATTGCCGACGAGCTCGATGGCGCTTTGCGCGATGGCCTGCTTGGCGGCGACATTGACGTTGATGCGGCGATCCTGGGTGGATACGGTCAGTCGCTTCTGGAGAGACACAGCGCCACCATGCGTGCGGCGCAACTTGCCGGACTCGGCGAGCGCGTCCAGGTCGGCGCGGGCGGTAACGGAGGACACGCCAAAGGTCTGGGCGATTTCTGCCACTTGCACCGAGGCGTTATGCTCGAGCATCTCCATGATGGCGGAACGACGCTCATCGGCGAAAGCTCGGGTTGTTGCGTGGGCCATGTTTGCTCCATTCTCGGCTAAATTTGTAGGAATTGTGTTGAGCCTATTTTCGTTCATTTTCTTTTTGAGTAAGAAAACGCCTTTCGATTACTTATCTTTTCTATAAAAGAAAGACGCTGAACGCCCAAAATTCAATATCGAATACGCCCACTCGGCTCCAATTCCTTCCGTTTACTTTTCAAAAACGACTGTATTGACCTGCATGGGCTCAATATCTCGCACATGCAAAGCCGCTGAATTTCATACAATGGACGCAGCAAAACGCAAGGTAAAACGCCTTGCGGACACGTACGCCCGATGTCCAGATGCGGGCGAGGGAGAGGAGCAAACGCTCATGGCACTTGTTACCACCGAAAAGATGCTCAAGGACGCTCAGGCCGGCCACTACGCCGTCGGCGCGTTCAACGTCGAGAACCTCGAGTTTGTTATGGCCGTTCTGGCCGCTGCCGAGGAGACCAAGTCCCCCGTCATCATGCAGACCACCCCGGGCACCATCAAGACCGCTGGTCTGGACTACTTCTACGGCATGGTCAAGGCTGCCGCCGAGCGCGCTTCCGTGCCCGTCGCTCTGCACCTCGATCACGGCGATGGCTATGACCGCTGCATGCAGGCTTTCCGCACTGGCTACACCTCTGTCATGATCGACGGTTCGCACGAGTCCTTCGAGGACAACATCGCCCTGACCAAGTCCGTCGCCGACGCTGGCCGCGCCATGGGTGTGCCCGTCGAGGCCGAGCTCGGCAAGGTTGGCGGCAAGGAGGACGACGGTCCCGCGGTTGAGGGCGAGAGTCCCTACACCGATCCGGCCGAGGCCAAGGAGTTCGTCGAGCGCACTGGCTGCACCTCGCTGGCCATTGGCGTTGGCACCAGCCACGGCGTGTACACGAGCGATCCGCACATCGAGCAGTCCGTGGTCAAGGCCATCCGCGACGCCGTCGACGTGCCGCTGGTTCTGCACGGCACCTCCGGTGTGCCCGATGAGCAGGTTGCCGAGGCTGTGAAGAACGGCATCTGCAAGGTCAACTACGCCACCGAGCTGCGTCAGGCCTACACCAAGGGCTTCATGGCCTACATGGCCGAGAACCCTGCCTGCTTCGATCCCAAGAAGCCGGCCAAGGAGGGCATGCGTGAGATCACCGAGCTGGTTAAGATCCGCATGACCAACCTCAACTCTGTGGGCAAAGCAGAGTAACAGCAAGGGTACTCCGACTCGCTACATATCCCGGGGAGGGACGAGGGCTTAGTTCCCCAATCGTCCTCGGGCATGCAAAAAGCCTCGCTGCGCACTTCGTGCGGCGAGGCTTTTTGCCCCCTGCGGAAAGATTGGGGAACTAAGCCCTCGTCCCTCCCAAGTTGACCTGCTCGAGGTCGTCGCCCTTGTGGCGTTAGGTCTGAAAATAATAAGAAGCCTTCGCGCTGCGGAATGATTTTGGAAACTAAGTACGGGACCCGCCCAAACCGTCCTGCTCAATCGCCCTTGTGGCGTTGGGGCTGAAAGGGTGGGGCGCGGGGGTTACTTGGTTGTTAGGGTTAGCAGGTCGTTGGGGGTTTTGAGGTTGTAGGTGGCGTTTGGGATGTCTTGGTGTGATCCCCATGCCGCTCTGGCAAAACTGACCCCTGCCGAAGTTGCGCATTGTTCGTCGTAGACGGTGTCGCCAACGTAGACGACGTTGCCAGGATTCGCGCCCGTACGCCGGAGATATTCGAGCATGGGTGCGGGTGCGGGTTTATGTTCGGTTGTGTCTTCGACAAGGATGATGTGCTCAAAATACTTATCGAAGCCAAGGGGTGCAATTTCTTCTGCGTATTCGTCGTGCGCACGTGAGGAGACGATGCCAAGTTTGCAGCCGTTGTCGGAGAGTGTTGCGATAACTTCGTGCAAGCCGGGAAACACGCTGATGGTGCTTTTAAAGCTGGCGGCAACTTGGCACCAGCGATCCAACGTTGCCTGCGAGTAGATCCCAAGTTTCTCAAGGGCATCCTTGCCGGGTATGCCGAGGGCAAAGTCAAGCTCGTGTCGGGGAAGCGTTTTGCCGGTTTCTTCTTGAACAATCTGGACAAGCGATGACAGAACGCTTTCTTCTGTATCTGCCAATGTCCCATCAACGTCAAATACGATATGGTCAAAGTGCTTCATATGATTGCTCCTCTCTGTTGTTTGCCTGCAAGTTTGATGCAGTGACAGAAGAAGGGCTAGCGGGATTTCTGCCTGGTGCTATCGAGATTCTGCCTCGCTGCTCGATAGCTCGAAGGAGTGCACCCCATTTGTTCTTTAAATACCTGGCCAAGATGGCTCGCTGTTATAAATCCGCATTGGCGCGCGACTGTCTGTACCGTTCGCGTGGTGTGTGCCAAAAGTTCGCAAGCACGGTTTATGCGGTATGCGCGTAGATATGCCGCCGGGGTCGTTCCTGCACAAGTTTCGATAATGCGGTAACACTCTCTTTCGCTTACGCCGGCTGCAGATGCCATCTGAGGCACATCTATAGCGGCTGCATAGTTTGCGCGGATAAAGTCCAGGATTGCCTTGAACTGTACGTCGCGGCTGGTCATCCAAGAGGCGCCGTCGGAGGAAAAGAGCGGTTCGGCCTTGGCGTAAATCTGAATCCAGAGCTCTGACAAGTTATTTCGAAGCGCCATCTCGTTCTGCGGCCGTTGAAGGTCGTGGCTAAAGGAGCTCTTCAGCAAATCGATAAAGGGCATATCGTCGGGGTTGGTGGGCGACCATTTGAGCACATCGACGCCTCGACATTGAAGTAATGGATTGATGTAGCGCTTTTGGAGACGTCCCGCGGGATCGCCGAGCATCGACGGCTGAAAGATATGCAGCATTTGAATGGCTGGCGCCGAATTGGGCGATTGCAGCGTGCTGTGCAAAACGCCGCCGTTGATAAAGCCGGCGGACCCTTCCTCAAAGCGTACGTGCTCATGGGCCGCGCGCGTTCGATAGTCAATCGCTCCCTGCTCCATGTAGAAAAGCTCAACTTCGGAATGCCAGTGCCAGGGGGCGGAATTGCCCGGATAGCGAGCGAATTCTGCGCGTTCGGCAATATAGGGCCAGTCTTCGGCGGTCTCGGGAAACGCTTCCTCGCGTCCTCCGCGGTGCAATTCTATGTGATCCATGTTTCGCATGGCATCAGTATAAAGCGCGATGGGCTTAGATTGCTCTTGCCTGTTCGGGGAACGCCTTGTCTAGGGATGCTTGGAGCTTTTCGAACGATGCTCGCAAGTTGTGGCTCTGGTTGGTTGAGCGTTTGGCTTTTGTGGTGGGGGAGTCGAGGAGGCCGTCTCTCTGTGTCGGGGGGAAGGAGAAAAGGTCTGCATGTTTTAGGGATGGCTGCCGTGCTACGGCATTGGAAGAATGCATGCTTATGCGGCCTCCTCGATGTCCACCAAAAGGTTGCGCACGGGGTGTGCTGCTAGGTCCCGTGCGTTGGCAGTATTATGCCGCGGCTGTTGCAAAGAATCGCTAAAGAAAAGCTTAATGAGGTTTGACGTTGCGATGAAACCGCAGGTCAAAGCTATCGGGTAACACTCTTGAAAGGTTTTGGGCTTAAGGGCTTTCTAAGGTTTGTGACGTGGATGTGGCGCGGACGTGCGGAGCGTGTGAATGCTCACTGTTAGCGCTGCGGCTCTGCGGCGCGCACCTGCTCGATGACCTTTTCCATCGTGGCGTCGATGCGGTCTTTTTTGAGCTCGCATTCCCAGATGGTTATGGGCGTCCAGCCCATTTGAGTGAGTGTTGCCACGGCAGCACGGTCGCGCTCGACGTTGCGACGGAACTTTGCCTCCCAAAACTCAACGTTGCGCTTGGGCTGGCTCGGATTGCACTTGGGGCAGCGGTGCCAAAAGCAGCCGTTGACGAAGATGGCGATCTTGCGCCCGGGAAAGGCGATGTCGGGCTTTCCGGGCACCTTCCATTCCAGACGGTATCCCGTAAGGCCTGCGGCGCGCAGGCGCTGGCGAACGAGCAGCTCGGGTTTGGTGTTCGCACGCTTGTTGCCCTTCATGGATTTTTTGATGGCGGCGCGACGGCGCACGAGCTCACGCTCGTCGGCGGAGAGGTCCGAGGTGTCGATGCCGTCCAGCAGGCCGGGGTTGGGGCGCTTTTTGCTGCGGCGCTTAGGTGCGCGCTTGGGCTTGGCGACGGGGCGTTCGGTCGTGGCGGCCTCGGCATCTTTGGCAGTGCTGTTGACCTTAAGCCGATCTTCCTTCAACTCAATCAGAGCATCGATAAGCCCTTTGTCGGCGGGCATCCACTCAACCGTGGCAAGCGAGGTGCGCGGAATCCAGCGGATATCGAGCTGGCGGTCGTGCTTCTGAGGCTCATCGGATTCATCGGCGAGCGAGCAGTAGTAACACTCCATGGAGAGATGGAAATCGGGGTAGTCATACTCGACGGTGTAGAAATCGCGCAGGTTGGTGACTTTTACCTGCAGCTCTTCCATGAGCTCGCGGCGTACGGCGTCCTCGGGCGACTCGCCGCGCATGAGCTTGCCGCCGGGAAACTCCCAAAGTCCCTGCATGTCGCCATAGCCGCGCTGCACGGCAAGCAGCTCGTCAGATCCTTCCTTGCGAATGATCCCAGCGGCAACATGAACAGTCTTCAACAGGAGTCCTCTCTCAACATCAACACGTGACAGGGTAGCTACCCGTACCTTACACAACGGTAAGGCAAGCGTAAGCCATATCGATGGTAGCCGACTCGGCTTCTTGCGACTATAGATGCCGTAGACTAATCGCAAGAAAGGACTCGGTATGCAAACCACGCACATGGCGACCCCGGTACTGGAGGTCGCGCATCTCGAAAAGGTATATGGAGCGCTGGGCAACGTGACCCGCGCGCTCAACGACGTCAGCTTTACCGTCAACCGCGGCGAATTCGTTGGCATCATGGGCGCTTCGGGCTCGGGCAAGTCGACGTTGCTCAACTGCGTGTCGACCATCGATAGCGCCACGAGCGGCACCATCCGCATCAACGGCCAGGACGTAACACGCATGAAGCAGGCTAAGCTTTCGCAGTTCCGCCGCGAGGAGCTCGGCTTTATCTTCCAGGATTCCAACCTGCTCGATACACTCACGGCACGCGAGAACATCGCCCTGCCGCTCACCATCGCCCGCACAAACTCGGCAGAGATCTCGACCCGCGTGCAGGATGTGGCCGCGCGCCTGTCCATCAGCCAGGTGCTCGACAAGTATCCCTACCAGATGTCCGGCGGTCAGCAGCAGCGCGTTGCCGCGGCTCGCGCGCTCGTCACCGACCCCACCATGATCATGGCCGACGAGCCCACCGGCGCCCTCGATTCCAAGAGCGCTCGCCTGCTGCTCGAGAGCCTGGAGGCCCTGAATCGCCGCCTGCGTGCCACGGTGCTCATGGTCACGCATGACAGCTTTGCCGCCAGCTACACGAGCCGTGTGCTGTTTATTCGCGACGGCAAGATCTTCACCGAGCTGCGCCGCGGCGACACCGACCGCCGAGAGTTCTTCGACCGCATTATGGAGGTCGTTGCCATGATGGGCGGTGAGGGCTCCGATGCTCTGTAAACTCGCTTGGGGCAACGTCCGCCGCGCCGGCCGCGACTACCTCGTCTACCTTTTGACGCTCACCCTGGGCGTCACGGTCTTCTATGCTTTTAACACCATCTCGATGCAGGTCGACATCGCCGGAATCGATGAAGAGGGCTTGGCGCAGGTTATGGGCAGCATGCTCGGCGACCTGACGTACTTTTTGGCCGGTGTCATGGCCTTTTTGATGGTGTACGCCAATAACTTCATCATGAAACGCCGCAAGAAGGAGTTTGGCCTGTACCAGGTGCTCGGCATGGGGCGCGGGCGCGTCGCCACGATCATGGCGCTCGAGACCGTGATCGTTTCGGTCGGCGCCTTTGTCGCCGGCATTGTGCTGGGCGTGGGGCTCTCCCAGCTCATGACATTCTTTACGGCCTCGCTCTTTAAGACACAAATCGCCAATTTCCACTTCTTTTTCTCGGTGCATGCGTTCAACCTGACCCTTGCCTGCATGCTCGTAATGTTTGTGCTCACGTTACTGCTGAACCTGCGCGCCGTTCGTCGCACTAAGCTCATTGAGCTCATGGGTGCCGAGCGTCGCAACGAGAGCATCAAGACACGCAACCCCTGGATCGCGATTGCCATCTTTGCCGTGGGTGCGGTGCTTGTGGGCGTGGCCTATTACCGTCTGCTACGTGATGGGTTCCCGCTAACCGCGACGGACAGCAAGCTGCAAGAGGCCATGAACCAGTTTGGTATTACGACCGCTATGGTTACCGTGGGCACCTTTGCCCTGTTCTGGGGACTCTCGGGCATGCTCATCAAGCTGCTGCAGAGCTTGCGCGGCGTGTATTGGCGCGGCCTCAACATGTTTACCGTGCGCCAGCTTGCGGCCAAGGTCAACACGGTGTGCTTTTCGATGGGCGTCATCGCGATGCTCCTGTTTTTGGCCATCACCTCGGTGACGTGCGGTATGTCGATCGCCAACGTGATGAACGAAAACCTGGAGCGCTATAACCCTGTTGACGTGTCTCAGACGTATGTCTATTACACGCCCGATACGCTCGACTATTACAAAGGGTACAAAGGGTATGTCAATCCGTCTGAGGCCGATCGCATGGTGTTGGCCGATACAACGGTCGATTTGTACCCTGCATGGCACGGCAAGGGCAAGTCGGCGGACAACAACGACGAGACCGGCAAGAAGGTCAATATCGCCGATGTTGCCGGTGAGCATGTGCAGATCGATTCGTATCTGAGTTACCCGGTTGGCGGCTCGAATCCTTCGGTGACCCCAAGTGAGATGTGCAAGATCATGGGCGAAAAGCTTCCCAAGGCGTTCGGGGGTAGCAATGCCGATACGATGGGTCTGTTTGTGACGCCGGCGAGCCAGTACAACAAGCTGCGCCAGATGATGGGCGAGGAGCCGGTGAGCATTGGCCGCGACCAGTACGTGCTTACGTGTGATATGGGCGGTGAGCTGGGCGACCTGTACACCAAATACATGGCCGGCGGCCATACGCTCACCTTGGGTGGGCATGAGCTCAAGCCAGCAACCGATAAGTCGGACAAGGACACGGCGGCCATCGCCAACTCGGCGATGGGCAGCAATCCCGGTACCGTCGTCGTTGCCGATGAGCTGTTGTCCCAACTTAATCTGCAGCCGTGTTCCAGTAGCCTGCTCGTTAACTACAAACAGGGGATGGATGTGACCAAAGCAGACGAGAGCATTAAATACACCATGCTCGACAATCTGCTCGTTGACGGCAAGGAGCCGGGGTCATGGGGAGTCTTCATCACGCGCTCCGAGATGTATACGCAGGCGGCGCATATGAACGGCATGATTAGCTATCTGGCCATCTACATTGGCTTTGTACTGGTCGTTGCGTGCGCGGCGATACTGTCGATCCAGCAGCTCTCCAATGTGGCCGACGGCAGCCGCAGCTATCGTGTGCTGGCACAGATCGGCTGTGACGACCGCCAGATTCGTCATTCGGTGATGGCGCAGCAAGCGGTGTTCTTCCTGTTCCCGCTGGCAGTGGGCCTGGCGCACTCCTTTGTGGCACTTAAGGTGATCATCGAGCTGGTGAGCACGTTCGGAGATATGAGCATCGGCGGCACCGTGGGCCTCACCTGTGCAATCTTCCTGGCAGCATACGGTGGCTACTTCCTGGTGACCTACCTCATGAGCGCCGGCATGGTACAAGCTGCCATAGCCACCCGCTACAGCGAGTAACTCGTTCAGCTTGGAATTATCGTAGGTTGAGCATAAGTCAGCGAAAGCGCCCCTAGGCGAGCAAGGTGACGTTTAAGAGGAAGGAAGCGTACTTTGGGTACGCGACCGACGATTGAACGTCAGATTGCCGCTTAGGGGCGCTTGTAGCGTCGAACCGTTACGCGGTTTGGTAAAACCGCGTAACTTCATCGCTTCCAGAAGTGGAGGATGAGCGTGGTGCGATTTTGCTGCTCGGTTTTGACCAGGATGTTGTGGATGTGGGTCTTGACGGTGCCCACAGCAAGGAAGAGTTCGTCAGCGATCTCTTGGTTCGACTTGCCCAGTACGACCAGACGCATAACCTCGGTCTCGCGGTTGGAGAGCTTGTAGGCGTTGCGATAGAAGGGCATCTGCTCTTCGATGTGTCGATCAAGATCGCTGACGTTCTTTTCCTCGGGCGCCTCCTGCATGCGGATTGAAAGCACGTGGTAGGAGTAGATAATCAACAGAATCGCAAAGTAGCACGCAAAGAAGTTCTCGCTAAAGTTGCGCTCGGACAGATATAGCTGCAGCCAAGAGGGTGCCAGACTCATGGGGATGACCAGGATGTTGTAGAAATCCTCGGCAACGATGCAACCGACCAGAATAGCGCCGATAATCAGGTGCTTTCGCTGGTTGTTGACGCGTGCCTTCAGCTCAACCTTTGTACTCTTATGAGCCGTCCATAAGATATACAGTCCCACAAAGACAAGGAATGCCTGGCGTATCGTGTAGTAGATCCACTGACGCATGGGGCCGGAGGGGACTGCGACGATAGCCAGCGACTCGCACAGCAAAAACGTTAAGACGGGGATAGCGAACTGCTTTTTAGAATGCTTATCGAGCAAGTCCATGGCAATCAGCCAAATAAAAGCCTGTGAAGCGGTCGCCACAAGGGTCCGCAACACAGGCATGGTAATTGAGTAATAGTCGCTGGCCGGAAAACTCTCGTTTTGCAACGTGTATTCAAAAAAGAAGATCTCAGTCATTTCGATGGCGTAGCAAATAAAAACGCCACTGCCATAGATAAAGAAGCGTCGACGGGACGAGGCATAGGCGGCAAGCGAAAGCACTGCCGTCACAATGCAGATTACGAGTATCGCTTGGGTATAGAAGAACATGAGTGTGTCCATCTGTCACCGTCCTGTCTCATTTTGATCCCTTATGGAGCCCGCTATATCCCCCGGGTATACATGCCTCCGCCGGTCGTTCCATTGCGGATTAAACGCCAAGATACAGCATAGCCGTATACCGTTCGCGGTTCCAGACGGTAAACCCCCTGTAAACTCTTGACCTGCGGGTTTATATTGGATTAGAGAGGGTGTAACTCCGTGAACGGTCTTTAATCCCGAATAAACTAGGTAAAAATTGCATACGGGTGAATGATGGTCTTGTCAACACGAGGCGTGATGTTCGAGCGCCTCATAGTTAATAGTCGGCAAGACCGGCGGAAAGGAAATCGATATGGCACTGCCTAAGGATTTCATCGACACCAACGACTTCACCAAAGAGCAGATCCTGGCTATCGAGGATCTTGGCCTGGCAATGAAGAAGGCCATCAAGGTTGACGGTTATTATCCGCACCTGCTCCGTAACAAGAGCCTTGGCATGATCTTCCAGCAGGTCTCCACCCGCACCCGTCTTTCCTTCGAGACTGCTATGACCGACCTCGGCGGCCATGCTCAGTTCTATGGCCCTGGCACCATCCAGCTCGGCGGTCACGAGTCCCTGGGCGACACCGCTCGCGTTATGGGCTCGCTGCTCGATATCATGATGGCTCGCGTTGACCGTCACAAGGACGTCGTCGGCCTCGCCGAGGGCTCCGCTGTGCCCGTCATCAACGGCATGTCCGAGTTCAACCATCCCACGCAGGAGATGGGCGACCTCATGACCATGCTCGAGAACCTCCCCGAGGGCAAGAAGATCGAGGACTGCACCCTGGCCTTCATCGGCGACGCCACCCAGGTCTGCGTCTCCCTCATGTTCATCGCCTCCAAGGTCGGCA
>CAJKEF010000022.1 GCA_905198825.1 uncultured Collinsella sp.
CGTCTGCGTTGCCGTCTTTGCCAACCAGGTCGTTCTTAATCTGGCTATAGGTGTAGCGGTTGCCGGTCGTAAGCTCGACAAGTTCAATAGCCTGGTCCATGGGATAGGTCGACACAGGGTCCTGCGTACGTCCATTAACGGTTTGCGGAATCACGTACGGATAGACAGGGCCGCTGGCGTAGACGGTGTAGCCGTTGCCTAGGCTGACCGTGCCCAAAACCGTATCGCCGTCGTCGGGCATAAAGGTCTCGCCGTCGCGCACTGCGACAAGTGTCACGATTGGCGTATTGGTGTCATCGCCCAGATAGATGCACAGCGTGCTGCCGTTTTGCCAGGTCGCGACCTTGCCATACCACTCAACCGGAATATCGAGCTGATACAGGTTCGTCGCCTTGTGTCGAGCGTCGGCATCGCGGGCGGACTGTGCCTCGCTTGCGCTTACGGCGTTGGCGGCGGCATCACGGCGCGTAATTGCCGCCTGCTGGAGTATCTTTGCCGCGGCGGCAGAGCTTGCGCCCCCTTCCTCGGCATACTTGGCGGCGGCATCGATCTGGTCGTCGGTCACCGTGTCGGCCGAAGGCACCTTGAGCTTAAAGGTCGCCTGGGCACTTAAATCCTGTCCATCGCTCTTAACGGTGACCTGCGTCTTGGTGGTCGGGACGGTATAGATGGTGCCGTCGGCCGCGATGGGGGAGGCGGCGATGGAGAGCGTGTAATCGCCGGGCAGCAGTTTGATGCCGCGGCCGTGCTCGTCAACATAGAGCGTTTCGCTCACGGAGGAGCCGTCAGAATCCTGACCGCTCACCTGTACGGGAATCTTGGAGCCGGCGGAACAGTCGAGCCCCGCGGCATGTACGCCAATCTGCACCGACATCATCGTGTGCGCACTGGCGGCGACAGCGGCAGCCTGCTCTTGCTGATATCCGTTCCAGGCAGCATAGCCTGCGCCGCCGGCGACGAGCGCGACGGCCACAACGCCGGCAACCATCAGGTTGCGGCGCTTGGGCGACATCTTGCGATGACGAACCTCGGCTTCGCGTGCCGAAGGAACGGACGGTAGGGGAATATCGCCCATGGCGATGGTCTCGTCCACGGCAGGTGCAGAACCCAGGCCAGGAAGCTCGCGGGTCAGCGAATCCTCGGCCGGCAAGCTGTCGAGCAAGACGGTTTCCTCGCCCGTGTCGGATTCGGGCTGGTCATCGCCCTTGCTATCGTCCTCTTCGGCTTCGGCTTCGGCTTCGGCTTCGGCTTCGGCTTCGTCAGGAGCGTCTTTGACGTCGCTGTCTTCGTCCTCGGTGCCTTCGTGCGCCTCGTCCTGTGTGTCGACGGCCGAATCGCTAAACGAGAGCTCATCTAGCGCAATCCGGTCAAGGCTCTCCAGGGCCTCGGCACACGCTTCTGCATCTTGGGCCGCATCCTCTTGGCCCATCGTCTCATCATTCATACATCCCCCAAGCTCAATATCGGGACAACAATGTACCCAAAAACAGAGTCATATAGAGCTGTCAGGCGATCGGAAATCTGATTTTATCTGTGCGAGAGGTTTTGAATATGTGCGTGGATGCGCGCAACAACAAAAAGCCCCCGAAAAGCGAGCGAAACGCTTTTCGGGGGCTCTGCGAGGCAACCGATTGAAAATCTGGCAGGCGGGCCTATGCCCAAGTGCCAACAGCGACCAGCACGTTACTCGGCGTGCGCGTAATCAACCTTGGCGCGGCGAGCGGTGGCCTTCTCCCAATCGCTGGTGCCCTCAAAGACATCCTGCTTGTAGGGATTGCGGCCGAGCTTCTTGGCGCGGTAGGCGATGTAGATGATCGCGGCGACGTTGGCGATCAGTGCGGCGATCGAGACCGCGGTAGCGGCGCCGGGGTCGAGCGTGGAGTGGGTCACAAAGATGGACTCCTCCTGGAAGTACGGGAACACCTGGGCAAACATGCACCAAATGGCCAGCGTAAAGGCGCGGTTCTGGATCCAGCCGCCCTTGTTCCAGATAAAGGCGGCGACGGTGGGCGCCAGCAGCAGCGCAAAGCCGCAGAACCAGGAGTGGGTGGGCAGGCAGTTGTAGGTGTAGCAGAAGTTCCAGATATCGTAGGCGATGATGTAGACCCAGGTCATGTCGGGCCACAGCATGTCGGTTTGATCCTCGGAGGCGTAGACGCTCCACCAACCGGTCATGCAGAAGATGTTGATGAGACCGGCGATGCCGTTGAACACGTTGTTCCAGCCGGCAAGCTGCGTGGCACCCTCGGAGGTGACCCAGGTGGACTGGCCCAGGACAAAGAAGTGATAGGCGCTCTCGAAGTCGGACACGACGGCGATCATGATGTTGATGGCGACGATCACAAACGGCCATGCACGGAACCAATGCGCCTTGCCGATCTTGCCCCACTGGTACTTAATGGCAATGAAGCCCCAGCAACCGGCCAGCGCCGCGTATACCTTGGCGTAGTGGAACCAGCTGTTCTGGTACACGTGAGTGGGGTTGGTGAGCGCCCACTCGGCACCCTGCGAAACGCCGATGGCGATGGCGACGCAGTAGATGGTCATGGCCAGCGGGGCCACGCCAAAGATGATTGCCGCGCCCAGCTTAGTGCGGCGGCCGACCTCGTTGAGCACGATCAGGCCAATAAAGACCATGGCCCAGCCTGCCCAGTGGATAAGGGTATCGCTACCCCAAACATCGAACAGCATGCTGCTCTCCTTTCACACGCCCGCGGCCCCTCTTCTGATCGCGGGCAGTTTGGCCAAATGTCGTCAGTTCTGGGGCTTGCGCTCCGGATACTTGGCGGTATAGCCCTCGATGTGGAGTGTCGAGGCGATGATTTCCTTGACCGTCTCGTCGGGCACATCGGGGTGCGTGCGGATATACATCAAAAGACCCATGATGAGGGTGTAGAACGTCTCGTAGACATGGTCGATGCGTAGCTCATGATGGGCGACAAAATCCACCACGGTGGTGTCGCAGATATACTGTGCCACGCGCTGGACCACGTTGTGCAAAAAGCCGCCGTAGAGCGCGCCGCTGCTCGAGGTAAGCGTGCTCGGCAGCTCGTGGCCGCTGGCGACCAGGCGCTTAAAGAGCGGGGCGACGGTGTCGAGCGCGCCCTCGATATCACCGACGGTGCGGTCGGCGTTCCACCGCTCGAGTTCGGAGATAAAGCCGTCGATCGCCTCGTCCATAACAGCGGTGACGGCGGCGTCCATGTCGGCGAAGTAGTGGTAGAACAATGAACGCGTGCAGCCGGCTCGCTTGGTCACGGCCGATACCGATAGGTGGGACACGCCCAGCTCGGAGCTTACGGTGCGCACGGCATCGAGGATCTCGCGACGGCGTTCGTCGCCCGTCAGGCGCTTTGCCGCGCTATCGGATGCGGGGACGGCATCGACCACAGAGGTACCTGCTGTGTTGTTGCCCATGTTTTGCCGCCTTTCATCCTCTTTTGCCTGACCGTTCGCCTAACAGTCTTGAATATTGTTGACGGTTCGTCAATACTATTTTTGACACAATGTCAACAATGGCGGGTGAACGGCATGGGGCATGCCCGGCCTGCAAAAAAAGAGGGGCGCTGCGGCCTCGTCGGGCTGTGGCAAGAGAAGGGACAACCATGATTCTCAACGGACCGGGGATTAGCTACACCGAGCCCGATATCGGTTCGGAGTTCGTGCCGCCGCTGCCGGAGCATCCGCGCGAGGCCATCGTCAAACTGTGCGAGCACTGCACCAACCGTCTGTTGCACCGCGACGAGCTGCTGGGCTACGAGTACTGGTCGTTTGCCGAGGCCGCGACCGACGAGCAGGCCGAAGTGCTCTGCAAGATGAAGATGCGCCGTCCCTACACGCTGCCCGAGATGGTCAAGCTCACCGGCATGCCCGAGGCCCAGATCGAGAAGATGCTCGACGACATGAGCTACACGGGTCTGCTCGAGTACAACTGGGAAAACCCCGAGCGCGCCAAGCAGTGGGTGCTGCCCATGCTGGTACCGGGTTCCGCCGAGTTCCTCAACATGCGCGTGAGCCAGCTCGAGGAGCATCCGGTCTATGCCAAGTTCTTTGAGCAGGCGTCCAAGGGGCCGCTGTCCAAAGCCACGCCGATGGTGCCGCCCGGAGGCGCCGGTATCGGTATGCACGTCATTCCGGTCGAGAAGGCTATCGATGCTTCGAGCACCTCGGTGCCGATCGAGCATATCGAGCATTGGCTCGACAAATACGATGGCAAATATGCCGCCAGCACCTGCAGCTGCCGCGCGAGCCGTCGCGTGATGGGCGAGGGCTGCGCCGACGACCCCGCCGACTGGTGCATTGCCGTGGGCGATATGGCCGACTATGTGGTTGAGACCGACCGCGGCCATTATGTAACGCGCGACGAGGTCTACGACATCCTGCGCCAGGCCGAGGACAACGGCTTTGTGCACCAGATCACCAATATCGACGGCGAGAACAAGATCTTCGCCATCTGCAACTGCAACGTCAACGTGTGCTACGCCCTGCGCACCTCGCAGCTGTTCAACACGCCCAACCTGTCGCGCTCGGCCTATGTCGCCAAGGTCGAGAAGGACAAGTGCGTGGCCTGCGGTCGCTGCGTTGAGGTGTGCCCGGCCGGTGCCGCCAAGCTCGGCCAGAAGCTCTGCAGCAAAAAGGCCGGCGGACAGGTGCCCGAGTATCCGCGCCAGGAGCTGCCCGATGCCACCAAGTGGGACCACACCAAGTGGTCGCCCAACTACCGCAACGATAACCGTATCGAGACGCACAAGTCCGGCACCGCGCCCTGCAAGACGGCCTGCCCCGCGCACGTTGCCGTTCAGGGCTACTTAAAGCTTGCGGCGCAGGGCCGCTATGACGAGGCGCTGGCGCTCATCAAGCGCGAGAACCCGCTGCCCGCTATCTGCGGGCGTGTGTGCAATCGCCGCTGCGAGGATGCCTGCACCCGTGGTCGCGTGGATGCCGCCGTGGCTATCGACGAGGTCAAGAAGTTCATCGCCCAGCGCGATCTGGATGCCGCGACCCGCTATGTCCCGCCCGTGGTGACGCCGACACGCGCTGGCGGCTTCGATCAGAAGATCGCCATCATCGGTGCCGGCCCGGCCGGTCTGTCCTGCGCTTTTTATCTGGCCGAGAAGGGCTACAAGCCCGTCGTGTTCGAGAAGAACGAGCGCCCGGGCGGCATGCTCACCTACGGCATTCCCAGCTTTAAGCTGCAGAAGGACGTCATTGAGGCCGAGGTCGAGGTCATTCGCCTGATGGGCGCCGAGTTCCGCTATGGCGTGGAAGTCGGTCGCGACGTGACGCTCGACGAGCTGCGCGCGCAGGGCTTTAAGGCCTTCTACGTGGCTATTGGCTGCCAGGGCGGCCGCCTTGCCGGTATTCCGGGCGAGGATGCCGAGGATGTGACCGTAGCTGTTGACTTCCTTCGCGAGGTCAACAACGGCAAGATCGACACGCTGCCCGGCCGCACCATCGTGGTGGGCGGCGGCAACGTGGCTATCGACGTCGCGCGCAACGCCTGCCGCCTGGGTTCCGAGCACGTTGAGATGTTCTGCCTGGAGAGCGAGGCTCAGATGCCCGCCAGCGAGGAGGAGCGTCGCGAGGCCGTTGAGGACGGCGCGCACATCAGCTGCGGTTGGGGTCCCAAGGAGGTTCACCTGGATGAGGCCGGCCATGTGTGCGGTATCACCTTCAAGCGCTGCACGCGTGTCTTTGACGACGAGGGCCGTTTTGCGCCCGAGTACGACGAGAGCGATCTGCGCCGTGTCGATGCCGACCGTGTCGTCATGTCGATTGGCCAGTCCATTGTGTGGGGCGACCTGCTGGCTGGCTCCAAGGTGGAGCTCGGCCGCGGCCAGGGTGCCCTTGCCGATCCCCAGACCTACCAGACCGCCGAACCCGACATCTTTGTGGGTGGTGACGTCTACACTGGCCCCAGCTTTGCCATCGACGCTATCGCCGCCGGCCACGAGGCCGCGGTGTCCATCCATCGCTTTGTGCAGCCGGGCTCCACGCTCACCATCGGCCGCAATCAGCGCCGCTACACCGCGCTCGACCGCGACGACGTTGTGCTCGAGAGCTACGACAACGCGAGCCGCGAGGTTGCCCACGTGGACCGCGAACGCGAGAAGGCTGCGCCGTTTAGCGAGTATGTTGAGACCTTTACCGAGGAGCAGGTGCGCGCCGAGACCGCCCGCTGCCTGGGCTGCGGCGCCTCGATCGTCGACCCCAACAAGTGCATCGGCTGCGGCCTGTGCACCACCAAGTGCGCGTTTGACGCTATCCATCTGGATCGCGACCGCCCCGAGTGCTCCACGATGGTCAAATACGAGCAAAAGCTCCCAAGCCTGGGCAAGTACGCGCTCAAGCGCGCCATCAAGATTAAGTTCGGTCGCAAGTAAGTAGCCATAACGGGAACGGCGGAAGAAAAAGTGCATGAATTGGGGATCGTTTACCACATCATTCGCGATGTCGAGAATGTAGCGCGCGCTCATGGCGTGCGTCGCGTTTCGAGCGTAACGTTGCTGTTGGGCGAGGTCTCGGGCGTCGTTCCCGACTTGCTGCTCGACGCTTGGCGCTGGGCAGCAGATAAAAAGCCTATCGCGCAGGGCGCGGAGCTTGTTGTGGAGCCCGTCGAGGCTGTGACGCATTGCGAGGCATGTGGCCGCGACTACGCGACGGTCGAGCACGGCAAGACCTGCCCCCATTGCGGCAGCGGCGAGACATACCTGCTGCAGGGCCAGGAGGTCATGATTAAGCAGATCGAGACCCCCGACGAGGACCCGGCAGGCGCTGTCCCCGATGACCCCTCCGACGCCCCCGATGCCGTCGACGCCGCCAACCCCCTCCACATCGCCTAGGATTCCCTATAAGTTGCGGTGAAATAGTTCCTAGATTCAGCCTTCTGGCTCTTAAACAAGAACTATTCCACCGCAACTTTTTTGAGTAGTTTCGTAGTGCATAAGTCACGAAAATAGTCAAGTCATGTCTGTTTAAACAAAATAGCGGCAGTACAAGCGCATTCGAGCTTGCCTAAAATCGATATTAATGAACAGCCTGCTTGTATCTGTAAAATGAATGGCTTGATGAGCGACGCCTTAGCGTGTAATGAGTCAAAAAGCAGTAACGTAATCAACTTGTAACAAACCTAGACGTTTAAACAAATAATCCAACCTTTTGCGGATTTAGCTATAATTCCACAAACCAAACAGGTATACTCCTTTCATGTCGTGTAGGAAATACGTAGACAAAAAGGAGGTTATGTGATGGTAAGTATTGTTCTTGCTAGCCACGGGGACTTGGCAGCTGGAATCAAGCAGACGGGCTCGATGGTCTTTGGCGATCAGCCGTCTGTAGCCGTGGTCTCGCTCGAGCCGAGCATGGGACCCGACGACTTCCGTGCCAAGGTCGAGGAAGCAGTCGCTTCCTTCGAGGACCAGGAGCAGGTGCTCTTCCTCGTTGATCTGTGGGGCGGCACGCCGTTCAACCAGATCAGCGGGCTCATCGAGGGCCACGATTCCTGGGCTATCGTCACCGGTGTCAACCTGCCTATGCTCATCGAGGCATATTCGCAGCGCTTTGACGCAAAGAACACTGCACATGCGATCGCAAAACATCTCGTGACTGAGGCTAAGGCTGGCGTGCGCGTCAAGCCCGAGTCTCTGGAGCCCGAGGAGAAGAAGCCGGCTGCGGCCGCCGCTGCTCCTGCAGGCGCCATCCCTCCGGGAACGGTCATC
This sequence comes from uncultured Collinsella sp., assembly GCA_905198825.1. Classification (GTDB taxonomy): domain Bacteria; phylum Actinomycetota; class Coriobacteriia; order Coriobacteriales; family Coriobacteriaceae; genus Collinsella. The sequence goes on from CAJKEF010000022.1 coordinate 7,719, forward strand.
GGCGATGGGCACATCAAGATCGCCCACGTCCGTATCGACACCCGTCTGCTTCATGGTCAGGTGGCCACCACGTGGACCAAGCAGATCAACCCCAACCGCATCATCGTGGTTTCCGACGGCGTTGCTCACGACGAGCTCCGCAAGACCATGATCGAGCAGGCTGCCCCTCCGGGAGTCCATGCCAACGTCGTGCCTATCAAGAAGATGGCCGAGGTCGTCAAGGACACGCGTTTTGGTGACACCAAGGCCATGCTGCTCTTCGAGAACCCGCAGGATCTGCTCAAGGCCATCGAGGCCGGCGTCGACATCAAGGAAGTCAACATCGGTTCCATGGCTCACTCCAAGGGCAAGGTCGTCGTCACCAACGCCGTCGCTATGGGCGATGACGACGTTAAGACCCTCGAGGCCCTCAAGGCCAAGGGCGTCAAGTTCGAGGTCCGCAAGGTTCCTTCGGATGCCTCCGAGGATCTCGACGCCATGTTGAAGAAAGCTAAGGCCGAACTGGCCGCTCAAGCATAGTAAAGGAGGGTCCGATACATGTCTGCAATCACTATTCTGCTTGTTGCGATTGTCGCGTTGCTTGCCGGTATGGAAGGCATTCTGGATGAGTTCCAGTTCCATCAGCCGCTCGTGGCATGCACGCTTATCGGTCTCGTAACCGGTCACCTTCAGGAGGGCATCCTCCTGGGCGGTTCGCTCCAGATGATGGCCCTTGGCTGGGCTAACGTCGGCGCCGCCGTCGCGCCTGACGCCGCTCTGGCCTCGGTCGCTTCTTCGATCATCATGGTGCTCGCCCTCAACGGCGGCGCCACTGATTCGGCCAAGGCCGTTACCGCGGCCATCGCCGTCGCCGTCCCGCTGTCGGTCGCTGGTCTGTTCCTGACCATGATCTGCCGTACCATTGCTACCGCTATCGCTCACGCCATGGACGGTTGCGCCGAGAAGGGCGACTTCTCCGGCATCGAGCGCTGGCAGTACGCTGCCATCCTCATGCAGGGCCTTCGTATCGCCATCCCGGCAGTACTTCTGTGCGTTATCCCGGCCGAGGCTGTTACCAACGCGCTTAACGCTATGCCCGACTGGCTGTCCGGCGGCATGGCCGTCGGCGGCGGCATGGTCGCTTCCGTCGGTTACGCCATGGTCATCAACATGATGGCCACCAAGGAGACCTGGCCGTTCTTCATCCTCGGCTTTGTCCTTGCTGCCATCCCTCAGCTCACGCTGATCGCCCTTGGCCTCATCGGCATCTCCCTTGCCCTCATCTACCTTGGTCTTAAGGATCTGGCCAAGCAGGGTGGCGGCACGGGCGGTGGCTCCGGCGACCCGCTCGGCGACATTCTGAACGATTACGAGTAGGAGGGGAGTGATACATATGGCAGAGAACAAGATTCAGCTCACCAAGGCTGACCGTAAGAAGGTTTGCTTCCGTCATCAGTTCCTTCAGGGCTCGTGGAACTACGAGCGTATGCAGAACGGCGGCTGGTGCTTCGCAATGATCCCTGCGATCAAGAAGCTCTACACCAGCAAGGATGACCAGATTGCCGCTCTTAAGCGCCACCTGGAGTTCTATAACACCCACCCCTATGTTTCCGCCCCCGTCATTGGCGTTACCCTCGCCCTCGAGGAGGAGCGCGCCAACGGTGCTCCGATCGATGACGTCGCCATCCAGGGCGTCAAGGTCGGTATGATGGGCCCGCTCGCCGGCGTCGGTGACCCCGTCTTCTGGTTCACCCTTCGCCCGATTCTGGGCGCTCTGGGCGCTTCCCTGGCCATGTCCGGCAGCATCGTCGGTCCGCTGCTGTTCTTCTTCGCGTGGAACATCATCCGTTACGCTTTCCTGTGGTACACGCAGGAGTTTGGCTACAAGGTCGGCTCCTCCATCGCCAAGGACCTCTCCGGTGGTCTGATGGGCAAGGTCACCGAGGGCGCTTCCATCCTGGGTATGTTCATCATCGGTGCCCTGGTCGAGCGCTGGGTGTCCATTTCCTTCACCCCGATCGTCTCCACGGTCAAGCAGTCTGCTGGCGCCTTTATCGACTGGGCTAGCCTGCCCTCCGGTTCCGAGGGTATCAAGGAAGCGCTGACGATGTACAACTCCGTCGGTGCTACCGCCCTTGATCAGATGAAGGTCACCACGCTTCAGGCCAACCTCGATCAGCTCATCCCCGGCCTTGCCGCCGTGTGCCTGACCCTGCTGGTCTGCAAGCTCCTCAAGAAGAAGGTCAGCCCGATCGTCATCATCCTGGCTCTCTTCGCAGTCGGCATCATCGGTCGCTTCTGCGGCTTCATGTAAGCACGCTTCGGCTTAAGACCGAGAATTGCTAGGCAAGGGCTTTTGAGCCATTGAAACGGACCGCACCCGGTGGGTACACTGGATGCGGTCCGATTGTTTTATTTGGAGGGCGAGGCGCGCATGGCGCAATCTCAGAACAGCACGGTCGATCTGGCAACGCCGGCAACCTGCCTGATGGGGCTTACCAGCCACGGTAACGTGATGGTGGGCAATAAGGCGTTCGAGTACTATAACGAGCGCAATCCCGAGGATTATATTCAAATCCCGTGGGACGAGGTCGACTATATTGCCGCCGAGGTTTTACGCGGCACCAAGAAGATCACGCGTTTTGCCATCTTCACCAAGGACAACGGTCACTTTACGTTTTCCACGCGCGACGACAAAGAGACGCTTCGTGCGGTCCGTAAGTACGTTGACGAGGATAAACTCGTGCGTTCGCCCGACTTTATCGATGTAACGGCCAAGGGTGCCAAGAGCATCCCCTCCGTTATCAAAAACCTCTTCCACAAAGGCAACTAGTCGCTGGGTAGTCGTTGGGGACGTTCTTAAACGACTAGTCATCAAAGAACGTCCCCA
>CAJKEF010000023.1 GCA_905198825.1 uncultured Collinsella sp.
ATCGCTCTGCCATTGCGCGCGTGCTCGAGGAGCTCGAGAAGACCGACTTTACGATTGATGGCATTGGACATCGCATCGTTCAAGGCGGCTGGCACTTCGATGATTCCGCGGTCGTCGACGACGAGGTCATGGCCAAGATTCTCGAGGTAGCCCCCTTGGCTCCGCTGCACAACTACGGCGAGGCCGCGGCGATTGAGTATTGCCGTGAGAAGTATCCGGAGCTGCCCAATGTGGCCGTCTTCGACACCTCGTTTCACATGACCATGCCCGAGGTTGCCTACACCTACGCCCTGCCCAAGGACGTGTGCGACAAGTATCACGTGCGCAAGTACGGCGCCCACGGTACGAGCCACCGCTATGAGTGGATGATGGCCAAGGAGATCCTGGGCTCGCGTTGCCACCGCCTGCTTTCGTGCCATCTGGGCAACGGTGCTTCGCTTGCCGCCATTGAGGACGGCGTTTGCCGCGATACCACGATGGGCCTCACGCCGCTTGATGGCCTGATGATGGGTACCCGTTGCGGCTCCATCGACCCGGCCACCGTGTGCTATCTTCAGCGCGAGGGCGGCTACAGTTACCAGGAAGTCGACGATATGATGAACAAGCAGTCCGGTCTGCTTGCCATTTCGGGCATTTCCAACGATGCTCGTGACATCCGTACGCGCGCCTCCGAGGGCGACGAGCGCTGCCTGCTCGCCTTCGATATGTTCGCCTACAAGGCTATGCAGCAGGCCGGTTCCATGATCGCCTCCATGGCGGGCGTGGACACCATTACCTTTACCGCTGGCATCGGCGAGAACGACTGGTCGATCCGCAAGGCCTTCTGCGACTGCTTTGAGTGGCTGGGCGTGCGTATCGACAACAACAAGAACCGCGAGGCCGTGGGCAACGGTCCGCAGGTCATCAGCGCCGCCGGCTCTTCCGTCACGGTCATGGTCATCCCCACCGACGAGGAATACATGATCGCCCACGACGTCGAGCGCCTGACCAAGAACAACTAACGCATTCGTCTGTAATTGAAAAAGGCCTCCAGAGCAACAGCTCCGGAGGCCTTTTTACTAGCAGGCGGAAATTCCAGTCCCAAAGTGATCGCCACCAGCAACGCCTTCGCTCCCAACAACGGCACCCGATCATTCAGATTCTCAGCCCCAGCTCGTAGTCAAGCCGCCGTCCGCCCCAGATCCCCTGAGCACCACGTGGCGGCAGGGACCCTACAGGGTAAAGCTCTGAAAATATTCCGCAGGACGCATGAAACCCCCGCCGCACGAAGTGCGCAGCGGGGGTTTCTTGCATGTCCGAGGACGTTCTGAAAAGTAACAACAGGGCGGGCCCGGACGAGAACAACCGACTACAAGTCGATGTGCGATTCCTTGATCGGGAACGGCTCCGCGAAGTGGCAGGCGCAGCAGTGACCCGGTGCAACTTCCTTAAACTCGGGCAGCTTCTCGGAGCAGATACCCTGAGCGATCGGGCAGCGCGTGTGGAAACGGCAGCCGGTCGGCGGATCCAGCGGCGACGGCGGATCGCCAGCGAGGATGATGCGCTTACGGGTCTTCTGGATATCCGGATCGGGAACCGGCACGGCAGACAGCAGCGACTGCGTGTACGGATGGTGAGGCTCGCTATAGAGCGTCTTCCAGTCCGAAACCTCGACCATCTTACCCAGATACATAACGGCAACGCGATCGGAGATGTGCTGTACGACGGACAGGTCGTGTGCGATAAACAGATACGCGGTACCGAACTTGTCCTGCAGTTCCTTGAGCAGGTTCAGAACCTGGGCCTGAATGGACACATCCAGAGCGGATACCGGCTCGTCACAGATAATCAGCTTGGGCTTCAGCGCAAAAGCGCGGGCAATACCGACACGCTGACGCTGGCCGCCCGAGAACTCATGCGGATAGCGGTTGATGTGCTCGGGGTTCAGTCCAACGACGTCGAGAAGCTCACGGACGCGCTCAATGCGCTCCTCCTTGGTACCCACACCATGAATGGTCATGGGCTCGGAGACAATCTCGCCGATGGTCATACGAGGGTTGAGCGAAGCATAAGGATCCTGGAAGATAAACTGCATCTCGCGACGCATGTCCTTGATCTCATGCTTGCTCATCTCGGCAACATCTTTGCCCTGGAAAAATACCTTACCGGCAGTCGGCTTGGTCAGACGCATGATAGTGCGGCCCGTGGTGGACTTACCGCAACCAGACTCGCCAACCAGACCAAAGGTCTCGCCAGGATAAATCTCAAAAGAGATGTCGTTTACAGCAGAGACGACGCGCTTGGAAAAACGCTTGGCGAACATGCCGGACTCTGCGGGGAACTCCTTGGAGAGGTGCTCGACCTTCAGCAGCGGAGTGCGCTCGTTATTGTCTGCCATTTACGCCTCGCCTCCCTTCTTGGAATCCTTGCGCGTACGAGACGTCTCGGGAGCGTTCTTAAGGAACTCGGGGTCACCGGAATAATGGCACGCAGAATAGTGGCCGGACTCGGTGACAACACGCTCGGGGCGCTGTTTGCGGCACTTATCGGTTGCATAGGGGCAACGAGGCGAGAACACGCAGCCCTCGGGCAGGTTCATGAGCGAAGGCGGGTTGCCGTGAATCGGCGTAAGCGGCTTCTTCTCATCGATGGCCTGCTCCGGGATGGAGCGGATAAGGCCCCAGGTATAGGGGTGGCGGCTCTCGTAGAAGATTTCCTCAGCAGTACCGAACTCGACGGGACGGCCGGCGTACATAACCATGATCTTATCGGCCATATCGGCGACGACGCCCAGGTCATGGGTAATCATGATGATGGCGTTGCCGTTCTTCTCCTGCATTTCCTGCATAAGCTCAATAATCTGAGCCTGAATGGTAACGTCCAGGGCAGTCGTGGGCTCGTCGGCAATCAGAATATCGGGATCGCAGGCAAGGGCCATGGCAATCATGACGCGCTGACGCATACCGCCAGAGAACTGATGTGGATACTCATTGACGCGCTTCTCGGGCTCGGGAATGCCAACGAGGTCCAAAAGCTCGGTGGCGCGCTTGAGCGCCTCCTGCTTGGAGTAACCACGGTGCAGACGAAGACCCTCGCCCACCTGCTTGCCGATCTTATAGACCGGGTTCAAGGAGGTCATAGGATCCTGGAAGATCATCGCGATGTCGTTACCGCGAATGTGCTGCATCTCTTCCTCGGTCATCTCGAGGATGGAGCGACCGCGATAGCGAACGTCGCCGCCCTCGATCTTTCCCGGAGGCATCGAGATAAGACCCATGATGGTCATGGCGGTCACGGACTTACCGGAGCCGGACTCACCGACGACGCCAAGGGTCTCGCCGCGATCGAGCGTGTAGGACACACCGTCGACAGCGCGAACGACGCCATCCTCGGTATGGAAATACATCTTAAGGTCATCGACCTCGAGCAGATGCTGGCCCTCGGGAACCGGCTGGTCCTTCAGGTCCACATAGTTCTTGTTCTTCTTCATCCTTATGCGTCCTTCATCTTGACGTCGAGGGCGTCGCGCAGACCGTCACCCAGCAGGGTGAAGGCGAGCACCGTCGAGAGAATTGCCAGACCGGGCATGATCATCATCCAGGGAGCGGTCAGAAGATACTGCTGACCGTCCTGAATCATGGAGCCCCACGAAGGCGTAGGCGGAATAACGCCCATGCCGAGGAAGGACAGAGCGGACTCGGTCAGAATGGCGCCACCAATGTTCATGGTTGCGTAGACCACGATAGAGGCGACGGAGTTCGGGAAGATGTGACGCACGACGATACGAGCATCGGATGCACCCATCGCGCGCGCAGCGTCAACATAGTCGTTTTCCTTGACCGTCAAGATTGCAGAGCGGAAGACGCGCGCAATCGAAGGCCAGCCGAGAATACCGATGGCGATAAAGACGTTCTGAAGGCCACGGCCGATAACGGCGATCATGGCAACAACGAACAGCACGTACGGGAACGCCAGGAAGATGTCCGCACAGCGCATGATGATCGTATCCCAGATGCCGCCGTAGAAACCCGCCAGAGCACCCATGACCAGACCGATCATCGTGGAGATCGCGGTGGCCATAATGCCGACGGACAGCGAAACGCGCGCACCGTAGATAACGCGGACGAGAATGTCACGACCAAGGGCGTCGGTGCCAAACGGGTGCTCTGCACACGGAGCCAGCAGCGACGTCTCGGCCATGGTGGTCGAGTCGGAAGCCGTCGGCGAACCGAGCCAGGGCTTAGCCCACAGATCTGCGGTCAGGGCAACCACAACGACGATGATGATCCAGCAGACACCGATAACGGCGAGCTTGTTCTTACGAAGACGCTTAAAAGCGTCGCCCCACAGCGTGCGGGACTTGGCGGGAGCAGATGCGGCCTTGGTGGCGGTAGCCTGCTCCTGAGACTGAGAATCAGTTTCCTGCATGAGACGTACCTCCCTTAGGCCTTATCCGACGGACCGCCAAGGCGGATGCGCGGGTCGAGGAATGCATAGCTAATGTCGACGAGCAGGTTAATCACCATAACGACGACGACGATGAGCGTAACGCCGCCCATAACGATGGGCCAGTCACGCATGCTAATGGCGCGATAGACCTCATAGCCGATACCGGGCCAGTTAAAGACCGTCTCGGTCAGGATGGCGCCCGAAAGCATGCCACCAAAGTCGACACCAATATAGGTAACGACGGGGATGAGTGCATTCTTAAGCGCATGCTTGATGATGATCGCGCGATTGGAGAGACCCTTGGCCTTTGCCGTACGAATGTAATCCTGGTTCATGACGTCAAGCAGCTGCGAGCGCATAATGCGGGCAGCATAAGCGGTCGAAACCGAAGCCAGCGTAATGGTCGGAAGCACATAGTGCATCCAATCCTGATACTGAGAGCTGGAACCGCCGGCACCCGAGATCGGCATGGAGATTGCACCGCCCGTGGCGTCCTTGAGGATGACACCAAAGAACAGCTGCAGCAACATACCGAGCCAGAAGGCCGGGACCGCAACGAGGATCGACGTGGTGAGCGTTACCAAAATATCCCAGAAGGAATAACGCTTTACCGCCGAAATGATACCCGCACCGATACCCATAATTGCCTCGAGCACGATGGCGCACGCGGCGAGTTTGACCGTATACGGATACTTCTGGGCAAAGATATCCGTAACCGGCAGCTTGCGCTGATACGAATTGCCCAGATCGCCATGAAGCAGGCCGTTCATGTAATACAAGTAACGGTCCACGAGCGACGTTTGAACGGGGTCGCCGTTCTCGTCAAGGATCGCGTTGCCGTCCTCGTCCGTCTGGACCAGGTGATAGCGGACGCGAAGCTGAAGCTCCACCTCGGGGGACAGAGCCTTGTCTCCACCGATCAGCTTGATCGGATCTCCCGGCACGATATTCTGGAGGGCGAACAGAATCAGCGTAACGCCCAAAAACACCGGGATGAACTGAAGCACACGTTTAACGATGTACTTACCCATACCACTCCCCTATCTAGGGATTAACCTAAATGGGATGCCGATCGCCAGACCGGCATCCCAAAATTACCATCAGCCAGTTTACCCCAGGTTAGGGAGAACTGTATGTTTCCCATGAGGTCTACGTAAATACTTGACCCTCACGGAAGCTGCAAACTCTTAGGCGAGCTCAGCGGTACCCAGATCGGCGTGCTTCTGCGGATCGACATAGAGGTGCTTGATGCGATCGGAGCCGGCGATGGTGTGCGTGTAGAACATAATCGGGATGACCGGGCAGTCGGCAGCGACCATTGCGTCGGCCTCCTGCATCTTAGCGACGCGCTCCTCGTCGTCAACAATAGTACGAGCCTCGTCGACCTTGGCGTCGAACTCGGGGTTGTTGTAACCGGAGCGGTTGTCGCCACCGAGGGAGTCGGAGTGGAACAGCGGATACAGGAAGTTGTCCATGATCGGGTAGTCGGCAATCCAACCCAGACGACCGAACTGATAGTTAAAGTTCTGATACTGCTCGAGCAGGGCAGACCACTCAGGGGTATCGGAGACAGCGGTAACGCCAACCTTGGCGAGGTCGCCGATGATGGACTCCATGATCTCCTTGTGACCGCCGTCCTGGTTGTAGGACAGGGTCACGCTAATGCCACGATCCCCGTTAGCGCCAGCGGGAGCAACCTTGTCGAGGTACTCGTTAGCCTTGTCGACATCGTAGGCGCAGAACTCCCATGCGCCCTCCTTGTAGCCATCGATGCCCGGAGGAACAATGCCGTCGGCAGGGGTACGGGTACCCTTGAAGATGGTCTTGCAGATGGCCTCACGGTTAATGGCCAGGGAGATGCCCCTACGCAGGTCGGCGTTGTTGAACGGCTCGGCCGTGGTGTTGCAGGTCAGATAGTACGTGGAAGGCTCGGCGCCGAGCAGCATGCGCTCGCCGTCACCCATGGTGTAGCCGTCCTTGGACACGCCGCGATCCTTCTTGGCGGCATCGATCTGAGCGACGGGAACGTCGCAGACATCGAGGTTACCGGCCTGGAACTCCTTGTAAGCGGTCTCCATGTCCTTGATGACCTGGAAGTGGATGCCATCGATCTTGGCCTTGTCGCCATAGTAATCGTCGAACTTCTTGACGTTGATCTCCTGGCCATCCTCCCACTTGCCGTCCATCATGAACGGGCCGTTACCGACCGGGGCAAGGTAGAAGCTCTTGACATCGGACTCGGCGCACTCGGGAACCGGGGCCAGAGCCGGGTGAGAGGCGACGAAGGGGAAGTCGGCGTAAGCGGAAGCCAGCTTGACGACGAGGGTCTCATCGTCGGGGCAGGTAACACCGCTGAGCTCGGTAGCGTTACCGGCAAGCAGATCGTCATAGCCCTCGACCATGGAGAGGTGATAGGAGACCTCGGAAGGGCCGTACTCGGTAGCGACAGCCGACTTGGTGTTGACCAGACGCTCCCAACCGAGCTTGAAGGACTTGGAGGTAACGTCGTCACCGTTGTGGAACTTGGCCTTCTTGATCTTGAAGGTAAACTCGGTGGCGTCGTCGTTGGACTCAAAGGACTCGCAAGCCAGCGGAACGATCTCGCCCTTCTCGGCGTCGTAAGAGGTCAGAGCGTCAAAGAGCTGGTACTCGACCTGAGTGCCCTGATCCTCCTGGACGTTGTAGGGGTCGATGCAGACCGGGTTGTTGATGTAGAAGTTCAGCTTCGAACCGGACTCAGAACCGGAAGCGTCGCCGCCCTTCTTGCCACATGCGGCAAGAAAAGCCATGGAGCTCGCAGCAAGGGTACCGCCGACAAAGGCGCGACGACCCATAACGGGCTGGTGGAACATAGAATCAGCCATGCCATCCTCCTTATGAGATAGGACAAAGAAATGTTCAGTCGGACACATGTCGAGACAATCCGATCCGAACCATCAAAACGCCGCCCGTTGCTATGGCTGGATATGCACAACGAACCAACGTTTCGTAATACAGTAGCGCATTTTATACACGATTTGGGGGTAATTCCCGTCAACGGTCGAGAATTTCTTTAGTTGGGCGAAGTATGTGGGGATATTTTGGCTCTGTTACAAATATGTAAACAAAAAGGGTCCCGCACTTGCGGAACCCTTTTCAAGTATTTATACGGCTCGTGCTTAGTAGCCGACGATACCCTGCGGGAAGAAGAACATGCACAGGACGACACACACGGCAAAAACGACGGCCATAATTACCGTCAGGCGATCGAGGTTCTGCTCCATGACGCCCGTGGCAGAGCTGGAGTTATACAGCGAGCTGGCGATCATATCCGAAACGCCGGTGCCCTTACCGGAATGCATCAGGACGAGAATCGTCAGCGCCACGGCAGAGACAGCCCAAACGACAAACAGAAGAATCTGGAACGGACCCATAGATAAGCTCCTTAATAGAACAATTCAAACTCCAGTACTGTACCACAACCCCCAGCACTCCCCCATCAGCCATTTGGTGACGAGGTAGAAATAGCGCAAAAAAGAGGGTTGTCCGGTTGTGGACAACCCCCTTACTAGAAAACGGTATTTGTTTTCTATTAGGCCTCGGTGGCGAGTACGCGACCCGTCATCTCGGCGGAAGGCTCAATACCAGCCATGGTGAGCATGGTCGGAGCGATATCGGAAAGACGGCCGTCCTCGATACCGGTGAGCTGTGCCTTCTCATCAACGATGATGAACGGCACGCGGTTGGTGGTGTGAGCCGTGAACGGATGCTTGGAACCGTCGGAAGCAACGTCAAACATGTGATCGGCGTTGCCGTGATCGGCGGTAATCAGCGCAAAGCCGCCCTTAGCGAGAATCGCCGGGACAACCTTGGACAGGGCATCGTCAACAGCCTCGACGGCCTTAACGGCAGCGTCGAAGACACCGGTGTGACCAACCATGTCGCAGTTTGCGAAGTTCACGATGTAGAAATCAGCGCGATCCTCGTTGATGGCGGCGACAAGCTTCTCGGTAACCTCGGGAGCGCTCATCTCAGGTTGCAGGTCGTAGGTAGCGACCTTGGGAGAAGCGACGAGCACGCGCTCCTCGCCCTCCTTGGGCTCCTCGATGCCGCCGTTGAGGAAGAACGTCACGTGGGCGTACTTCTCGGTCTCGGCGGTGTGCAGCTGCTTCAGGCCATTGGCGGCGATAACGTCGGCCAGAACGTTCTCGGGGAACGTCTTGGGGAAGGCGACCTCGACGTCAAACGTCGGGTCGTACTCGGTCATCGTCACAAAGTGCGAAAGCTTGATCTGCTCGCGCTCAAAGCCGTCGAACTCCTTGTCCGTGAACACGCGGGTCATCTGACGAGCGCGGTCGGGACGGAAGTTGAAGAAGATGGCCGCGTCGCCCTCGTGGATGCCCTCGTTGTGGGCAGCGAAGGGCTCGACGAACTCGTCACCGCGCGGATCCTTCTCGTAGTAGGCCTTGATACCGGCAACGGGGTCGGTATCGGCATCGGATGCGTTGACCATGACGTCGTAGGCGCGCTGGATGCGCTCCCAACGGTTGTCGCGGTCCATGGCCCAATAACGGCCCGAGACGGTGGCAACGCGAGCGTCGCAACCAGTCTCCTCGGAGATCTTGGCCAGGAAGGCGCAGAACTCGCTCATGTAGCCGGCACCGGACTGCGGGTCGACGTCGCGGCCATCCATAAAGGCGTGGACGCGAACGGTCTTGACACCGTGCTCGGCAGCCATCTTGACCAGAGCCTCGACGTGGCTCATATGAGAATGAACACCGCCAGGGCTCATAAGGCCCATGAGGTGGAGAGTCTTGCCGTCAGCCTTGACGTCGTCCATAGCCTTGACGAAAACCTCGTTCTTGGCGATGGAGCCGTCCTTGATGGCATTGTTGATACGCGAAAGCTCCTGGAACACGATGCGGCCGGCACCGATGTTGAGGTGACCCACCTCGGAGTTGCCCATCTGACCGTCGGGAAGGCCCACGTCCTCGCCCGAAGCGCCGAGCGTGGTGTGGGGGTACTTCTCGTACAGGCTATCAAGAAAGGGCGTCTTGGCAGCGGCGACGGCGTTCTCGCCATCGGCCGGAGCCAGGCCACAGCCGTCCATGATGATCAGGAGTGCAGGAAGATGACGCTGTGCCATATGTCCTACTCGCCTGCCTTGACGACCATAGAGGCGAAGTCGGCAGCCTTGAGCGAAGCGCCGCCCACGAGGGCGCCGTCGACGTCGGGCTTGGCGACGAGCTCGGCGATGTTGCCGGGCTTGGCAGAGCCACCATAGAGAACGCGGATGCCGTTAGCGAGCTCCTCGCCGAACATCTCCTTGAGGGTCTCACGGATAGCGCCGCAGACCTCCTGAGCGTCCTCAGCGGTAGCGGTCTTGCCGGTGCCGATGGCCCAGATGGGCTCGTAGGCGACGACGACCTGCTTGGGGCAGGTGATCTCAAGACCAGCAAGGCCAGCCTTGACCTGGTTCACGACGTGCTCGACATAGGTGCCGGCCTCGCGGACCTCGAGGGGCTCGCCGCAGCAGGAGATGGGGACGATGCCGTGGGCCATGAGGACCTCGGCCTTCTTGTTGATGTCCTCGTCGGTCTCGCCGAAGTAGCCGCGACGCTCGGAGTGACCGATGATGCAGTAGGTGCAGCCAGCGGACTTGAGCATGTCGCAAGAGGACTCACCGGTGAAGGCACCCTTGGCCTCCCAGTACACGTTCTGTGCACCGAGGGCGATGGGGGCAGCCTGAATACGGTCATGAACCGTGGTGATGTCGATGGTCGGAGGGCAGACGAGCACCTCGACGCCAGCCGGAACCTCGGGCAGAGCCTGAGCCAGCTCGTCGGCGAGCTTGGCGGCCTCAGCGACGTCGTTGTTCATCTTCCAGTTACCAGCGATAAGAAGGGTGCGATTAGGCATCGAGAAGCGCCTCCACTCCGGGCAGGGCCTTACCCTCGACGAGCTCCATGGAAGCGCCACCGCCGGTGGAGATCCAGCTCATCTTGTCGGCCAGGCCGAACTTGTTGACAGCGGCGACGGAGTCTCCACCACCGATGATGGACGTGCAGTCAGACTCGGCCACGGCGCGGCAGACGGCCTCGGTGCCGTGAGCGAAGTTGTCGAACTCGAAGACGCCCATGGGGCCGTTCCAGAAGACGG
>CAJKEF010000024.1 GCA_905198825.1 uncultured Collinsella sp.
CCAGCTCGGGCTTGTCGCTGTAGGACCAGCTAAAACGGTTCTGATGCTTGGTAAATCCAAGCGGCACAATGCCCAGGCTCGTGATTTGCTCGTGCTCCTCGCAAAAGCGCAGAGTCTTTTCCAGCTCCTCGCCGTCGTTCATGCCGGGGCACAGCACGATCTGCGCGTGAATCTCGATGCCGGCGGCCATGATGGCCTCGAGCACGTCCATGCCGCGCTGGGCGTTGCGGCCCATCATGCGGCGGCGGACGTCGGGGCTCACGGCATGGACCGACACGTTCATCGGACTCATGTTGCGTTGGATGACATTTTGAACATCTTCGTCGGTGAGGTTCGTGAGCGTGACAAAGTTGCCCTGCAAAAAGCTCAAGCGGTAGTCATCATCGCGAATGTAGAGCGTGGAGCGACCGCCCTTGGGCAGCATCGTCATAAAGCAGAACACACAGGCGTTTACGCAGGTACGCATGCCGTCGAAGATGGGGCCATCGAACTCAAGGCCCCAGTCCTCGCCGGGAAAGCGATCGAGCTCGACGGGGGTGACGGTACCGTCGCACGGATCGAAAACCTCCAGCTCGACGGTGTCGTCGTCTGCCTCCCAGAGCCACACGATCATATCGGTCAGCTGCTCGCCGTTGACCGCAAGCACGCGCATGCCCGGCTCGATACCCACATCCCATGCGGGCGATTCGGGACGCACGTTTTTAACGAGCGCGCCCTCACCCGGCTCGGGGTCGCGGCTGCGCCCGTAATCGGCCACCTCGGCGGCGTATGCGGGTACGGTCTGGTCCATGATTAGCGGCAAAGCTCCTTGATGCGCTCGACGGCGCGCTCGATGTGTTCTTGTGGGGTAGAGGCTCCGGCGGTGATGCCGATGTGGCGTGCGTCGGTAAACCACGCGGCCTGAAGCTCGGAAGCTTCCTCGATGTGATACGTACGCTCGCAGGCGTTTGTGCAAATCTGCGCCAAGCGGCGGGTGTTGCCCGAGTTCTTGCCGCCAACCACGACCATACAGTCGCAGCGGTTGGCAAGTGCGGCTGCTGCCTGTTGACGCTCACTTGTGGCGGCGCAGATGGTGTTGATCACGCGCAGTTCCTGCACACGCGGGGTGATGGCGGCCACGACCTCGGCCAGGTTCTGCGCGGTTTGGGTGGTCTGCACAACCAGACCCACCTTGCCCTTGAGCGGCAGTGCGTCCGCATCGGCGGCGCAACTCACGACCTGCGCGTCATCGCCGGCGTGCCCCAGGATGCCCTCAACCTCGGGGTGGCCCGGCTCGCCCACGACGATCACACGGTAGCCCTCGCGCACCAGGCGCTCGGCCGCCACATGGACTTTCTTGACGTAGGGGCAGGTGGCATCGACTACGTCGAGACCGCGCTCGCGAGCGGCCTCGATCACCTGCGGCACCACGCCGTGCGCGCGGATGATCACGGTGCCCGATGCGGCGTCGTCTAGGGTCTCGGCCAGACCGACGCCTGCCTCGGAAAGCTCGCGCACCACGATGGGGTTATGGATGAGCGGGCCCAGGGTGTGGACCCGAGTGCTCTCCCCTGCCTGCGGGGCGGCCGCCAGGGCCATATCGAGCGCGCGCTGCACGCCGTAGCAGGTGCCGGCGTGGGCAGCGATTTCGATGATGGGGGCGTCTGCCTTGCTGGCAACGGCCTCGACGGTGTTCATGACTTCCTCGCTCATGGCTAGAACCTGCCAGGATGCTCGGCGCACAGGTCGTCGCGCATGGCGTAGACACGATTCATGGCTTCGGACTCAAACCAAGCCAGGCGCTCCTTGCGATTGAGCTCGGCCGGCGCATCGGATAGCGAGATGGCCTTGCCGGCGCGGATCCAGCACTTTTTGGGGCGCATGAGCTTTTTGCCAGCAGGCGTGATATCGGACCAGCCGCAGATAGCGAGCGGGTTGACGGGTGCCTTACCCATCTGGGCGATGAGTGCAAAGCCGCCGTGGACCTCGGGCTTGATCTCGCGTGAGCGAATGCGCGTGCCCTCGGGGAAGATCAGGACGTCCTCGCCGCGCTGCAGCGCATGCTGGGCGGCGCGCAGGCACTTCATGTCGGCGGTGCCGCGCTCGACGGGAATACCGCCCACACGGCTAAAGGCCCAGCGCACGATCTTGCTCTTGGCAAACTCGGATTTAAAGATGGGGCGGATGCGGCGGCCGCCAAAGAACAACGCCGTCTCCACGGCCAGGAGTTCGGCCATCGAGGTGTGGTTGCAGATGACCACGCTGCCGCGGCCTTCCTGGCGCTCAAACAGCAGGTCGGCGTCCTCGACCTTCCAGCGCCACATAAGCTTGGAGAAGACCCACAGGATGCCCATGACCACGGCGACGGTGCCGCGGATGAGCGCCGGGAACTCGGCGTAGGGGGCGTTGTAGTAATCCTCGGGCGTCTGTTTAAACAGGCGCATGGGCTACCTCCTTTGGTTGATGAGGTCCTCGATGATCGAGACGACCTCGTCGATGGTGTGGGCGGTGGAGTCGACGTGCACGGCGTCCTCGGCGGGCACGAGCGGTGCGACCTCGCGGCTGCTGTCAAGCTTATCGCGCTGCTTGAGGGCATCGAGGGTCTCGTTAACCTCGGTCTCGAGTTGCTCTTCGGTGAGCGGTTGGGCGTCGTTTTGGTGGCGCTGCAGCACGCGGCGACGGGCGCGCTCACGCGGGTCGGCGGTCAGAAAGACCTTGACCTGTGCGTTGGGGAACACGACGGTGCCGATGTCGCGACCCTCGGCGACGATATCGCGGTCCTCGGCAGCGCGGCGCTGGTGGATGAGCATGGCCGCGCGCACGCCCGGGTAGGCCGAGACCTTGGACACGTTGGCGTCCACCTGCGGGGTGCGGATGGCGGCTGAGGCGTCCTTGCCGTCGATGGTCAGGCGCGTGTCCTCTCCGGTGCCGTTGGTAAAGCGAATCTGGATCTGCTTGGCGAGGGCATCGATAGCCGCCTCGTCGTCCAGGTCGATGCCGCGGTCGAGCGCGGCGAAGGTGACGGCGCGATACATGGCGCCCGTGTCGAGCTTGTTAAAGCCCAGCTGGCGGGCTATCTCCTTGGCGATAGTGGACTTGCCGGAACCGGCGGGGCCGTCGATGGCGACGATCATGCAATGCTTCCTTTCGGTGGTTGACGTGCTGGTATGGGACGCGGGCGCTGGGGCTTTGGCGGACTGGTTAGCCCGTGTAGCGCTCGCGGTAGGTGTTGCGCTTGGGCGCGGAACCGTGGCTGCCGTGGTGGCGCGTGCGGCTCGCGGTGTTGGTCGCCGGCGCGCCGCCGCGCTTGGAGCTGGCCTGCTTAGGCGGGATGCCGCCGGCCTTGAGGATCTGCACCTCGCGGTCGGTGAGCTCGCGCCACGATCCCTTGGCCACATCCTTGAGCTCCAGGCCGGCAAAGTTACAGCGGTGCAGACGGATCACCGGGTGGTGGATCTTGCTCAGCATGCGCTTGACCTGGTTCTTGCGGCCCTCGCGGATGATGACCTCCACGGCAGTGGTGCCGGGCTTAACGCCTTGCGGAGCCACCGCCTCGGCCTCGCGAGCGTTAATAACGCGGCAGATTGCCGGCTGACACAGGCCGTCGTCGAGCTCAATGCCGCGACGGAGCGGCTCCAAGTCTCGATCGGTCAGGTGGCCGTCCACGAGCGCCTGGTAGGTCTTGTAGACGTGCTTGCTGGGGTGCAGCAGGTCTTGCGACAGGTCGCCGTCGGTGGTAAAGAGCAAGAGTCCCGTGGTGTCGCGGTCCAGGCGGCCCACCGGGAAGAGCCCCGGAAAGCGGTCGCGCGGGACCAGGTCGGCCACGCAGGGACGCTCCTGCGGATCGCTCATGGTGGTGAGGTAGCCGGTCGGCTTGTAAAGCATCAGGTACACGGCGCCCTGGTTGAGCTTGACCGGCATGCCATCGACCTCGATATGGTCGCGGTCGACATCGACCTTGGTGCCCAGTTCGGTCGCGACCTGGCCGTTGACGGTCACGCGGCCGGCGGTCATCAGGTCCTCCGAACCGCGGCGGCTCGCCACACCCGCGCGCGCCAAAAAGCGCTGCAGGCGCATGGTGTGCGGGTAGACGGGCTGGACGTCGCCCGCTGGCGTTGTGGCGCCCGCGGCGCTTGCAGTGCGCGTCTCCCCTGCTTCGTTAGTCCTCGTCATGCAAATCCTCCGAGGTCTCGTCGACGACCAGGGTCTCCAAGTCCTCGACCGCCTCAACATCTTCAACATCGGTATCGATCAGTTCGCGCTCTTCGTCCAGGTCCTCGGCCTGCTCTTCGAGCGTAGACTGAATGCTGCGGCCGCTCAGGCGCTCGCGGATAAACTGGCGCGACTGCTCGTCGGGGGCAAACTGCTCCAGATCGGGCAGGTCGCGGGTAGAGCGCAGGCCGAACTTTTCCAAGAAGGCGTTGGTCGTGCCGTAGATGATGGCCTGACCGCGCTCGGGGTCACGGCCGAGCTCGCGCACCAGGCCCTTGTCCACGAGCGACGCGATGACGCCGTCGGAGTTGACGCCGCGGATGCCCTTGACCACCTCACGCGTGACGGGCTGGTGGTAGGCGATGACGGCCAGGGTCTCGAGCGCCGCCTGCGACAGTTTTTGCGTGTCCCAACTCAGCACGTAGGCCTCGACCACGTCGTGGTAGGCGGGGTGTGTAAACAGGCGCCAGCCACCGGCGACCTCGCGCAGCTGAAAGCCGCGGTTGGCCTCCTCGTACTCAACCTTGAGCTCGGCCAAAAGCGACGCGCACTCGCCCGGGGCGATATCCAGCGCACCTGCCAGCGCGGGCGCGCTCACGGGGTCGCTCGACACCAGCAGCAGCGCCTCGAGGGCGCCTTTGAGGCTGTTTGCCTCCAGCGTGGAAAGGTTCGACATACTAGCGTCTCCTATTCGGTGAGCTCGGGGCCCTCGCCGGGCACGTATGCCTCGGCGCCCTCGACGCGGTTGATTTGAATGGTTCCAAAGATCTCGTCCTGACTCAGCGTAAGCGAGCCGCGTTTGGCGAGCTCGAGCATGGCCAGGAAGGTAACGACGAGCTGCTCGGTGGTGGCGTCGCCGTCCAGCAGCTCGCGGAAGGTGCAGGTTTGGTGCGCCATGGTAAAGCGGTCGACCGAGGCCACCGTCAGGTCGAGCGGCACGCGATGCGGTGCCACGTGCTCGGCCTCCAGCAGGAAGGTCTGGCGCTTGCCGTCCAAGTCGGCGCAGATGACGGCGAGGCCGCGCAGGGTAATACCGGCAAGGTAGTCGGGCATAAGGCCAAGGAACTCGGGGTCGGGGCCGGCCACGCGCGGATGCATGCGGCTTTCGGCCTGCATGCGGGCGCCAAGGGCCGCCGCCGCGCCCTTAAACTGCTTGTAGGCGATCAGGCGCTGAATCAGGACCTCGCGCAGGGCGTCGCCGTCGAGCGCGCTGAGTTCCTCGAGGTCTTCGTCGTCCTCGTCATCGTCGTCTGTTTTGCGCGGGGCCTCCTGGGGTACCAGCGAGGCTGCCTTAATGTCCAAAAGAGTTGCCGCGACCAGCAAAAAGTCGCTCGCCACGTCCAGGTCCAGCGCCTCGATGCGCTCGGCCTCGGCAAGGTATTGCTCGGCCACCTCGCTGATCGAGATGGCGCCGATATCAACTTTTTGGCGGGTTACCAGCTGCAGCAGCAGGTCGAACGGTCCGCTGTAGACCTGCGTCGACACGCGATACGACATCTTCGACCTCCTTTGACGGCGCCTTCGCGGCGCGGTTTGGGTGCATGTTGCGACCGTTTTGCACGATCGACCTGTAAGTTTACCCTAGATGCCGGCGATTGCGAAGTTGAGCAGCCACTCGGCCAGCGGATACACGGTAACGTCGAAATACCGGCCGATTACGTCGATGCCGGTCCACATGGGCAGCAGATACAGCACTAGGATGAGGATGGGCATGGCGTATTGCTGCAGGCGGTAGTAGTTGGTGAGCGCCTTGCCCTTGAGGAACGGGACGATAATCGACGAGCCGTCGAGCGGGGGGATCGGGATGAGGTTAAAGAACGCGAGCGACAGGTTGACCACGATAAACGTGGCACCGAAGTTCATGATTTGTGACGCCACGGCAAAGGACATGCTGGTGTAGAGGTTGCCGTATGTCGCGTGCATGAGTGCGGCCGCAAGGCATGCCAGCGCAATGTTCGATGCGGGGCCGGCCGCGCTCACCAGGACTTCGTCGCGCTTGGGGTGCTTAAGGTTATTGAGGTATACGGGCACCGGCTTGGCGAAGGCGAACACCGGGCCGCCGGCCGCGAGCATAAGCAGCGGCAGGAGAATGGTGCCAAATGGGTCGATATGGTTGAGCGGGTTGAGCGAGACGCGGCCGCGCGAACGGGCCGTCCTGTCGCCGAGCGCCCAGGCTGCGGCGGCGTGCGCGCTCTCGTGGATCACGATGCCAACGATGACGGCAACAGCGCTCGCGAGCAGGTTCATAAAGTAGCTGCTGGACATGTCGACCCCCTAGCGGACGCGGCGCGAGGCACGCGTGAGCAGGTAGTCGGCCACAAACAGGATGACGGCCACGATGGCGTAATCCAAGCGGAACACGCCGCCAAAGGGCGAGGTGATAACGCCGTAGCCGGCGATGGCGCTCGGCAGGGCGCGCGAAAGCTCAACGACAAAGCCCACGATCTGCAACTTGGCGGTGAGGCCGCTAAAGCACAGCAGCACGGTCATCGCGCTCATAAAGATGCCGCAGATGCGACAAGCGATGGCTATGATGCTCATCGCCACGGCGGTGGCTTTACGAGAGTTCACGCGCGGTCTCCTCTTCGATCTGGGTGGAAAGCTCGAGCCATTCGTCCTCGAGCTTGGGCAGCTCTTGCTTAAGGCCGTTATATTCCCCCAGCGCGGCGTTGAACTTGTCCTGATCGGCATAAAGCTCTTCGCTGGCCATCAATTCCATAAGCTCGTCATAGCGGGCGCGCTTTTTGTCGAGCTCCGTCTCGATCTTCTTGAGCTGGTTGCGCACGCCCTTGAGCTTTTTGTTGAGCGCGGCGCGGGCCTGGGCCTCGGCGCGCTTTTGCTCCTTGGTCTTTTTGCCCTCGGCAGGCTTGGGAGCCGCGGCTGGGCTGCTGGCCTGGGCGGCGTTGGCGGGCTTAGTGCTCTTGCTTGCCGCCGGCGCGCTCTCCCCTGCCGCTTCAGCGGCGGCGCGGGCAGCGAGGTCCTCGCGTTTGAAGAGGTAGTAGTCGTAGTCGCCATCGTAGACCGTGACCTTGCCGTCGCGGATGTCGATGATGCGGTTGGCCACAGCGCGCACCAGGTGCTCGTCGTGGCTGATCAGCACGATGGTGCCGGGGAAGTTTTGCAGGGCGTTTTCGAGCATGTCTACCGAGTCGATATCCAGGTGGTTGGTGGGCTCGTCCAGGCACAGGAGCGCCTCGGGCGCCACGAGCATCTTGGCCAGGGCCAAACGCGCCTTTTCGCCGCCGGAGAGCACGCGGACCTGCTTTTCAATTGCATCGTTGTCGCTAAACAGGAAGGCGCCCAGCAGGCTACGCTGCTGCGGCACGGTCCACTTGGGCGTGACGGTGTCGATCTCTTGCAAGACGGTGTTGGACTCGGTCATGCCCTCGAGCGCATGCTGGGCATAGTAGGCGATGCCCACGTTGGTACCCAGGTCGCGCGTGCCGGTAGTGGGCGGCTCCAGGCCGGCGAGGATCTTCATGAGGGTGGACTTGCCGGCGCCGTTGGGGCCGACGAGCGCCACATGCTCGCCGCGGTAGAGCTTGAGGTCGATATCGCTGTAGATGTGCTTGTTGCCGTAGGACTTGGACACGCCCTCCAGGCCCACGACCATGTCGCCCGAGCGCGGCGGGTCGGGGAACTTAAAGTCAATGTGCTTGTGGCCCTCGGGCAGGATGACGAGCTCCTTTTTGATCTGCTCGATCTTGCGGATGCGCTCCTGCGCCTGGGCGGCCTTAGTGGGCTTATAGCGGAACTTATCGACGAAGACCTGCATGTGGGCGATGTCTCGTTCCTGGGCGGCGCGCTTGGCTCGCATCTGCTCCAGGTTGTCCTCGCGCTGCTTGAGGTAGCTGCTGTAGTTGCCGGTGTAGGTGGTCACGCGGCGGTTTTCGAGCGCGGCGACGTGGTCGACGCAGGCGTCCATGAAGGCGCGGTCGTGACTGACGATGAGGACGGCGCCGTCGTAGTTGGCGATAAAGCCGCGCAGCCACTGGACGCTTTCGAGATCCAGGTGGTTGGTAGGCTCGTCTAGAAGCAGCAAGTCGGGATGGCGCAGGAAGAGCTTGGCGAGCGCGATGCGCATCTGCCAGCCGCCCGAGAACTCGGAGCACGGGCGTTCAAAGTCGGTGACTTTAAAGCCCAGGCCAGACAGGATCTTACGGGCGTTGCTCTCGAGCTCGTAGCCGCCCAGATGCTCAAAGAGGTCCTGGACCTGGCCGTACTCGTTAAGGAGTGCGTCGACGTCCTTGCCCTGCTCGGAGAGCTCGGTGATCTGGGCCTGCAGCTCGTTGGCGCGCTCGCCCATGCGGCGAATTTCCTTGGCGGCCGCCATGACCTCGGCAAGGATGGTGGTGTCCTTGTGCTCCAGGTTGGTTTCCTGCTCTAGGTAGCCTACCTGGCAGTCCTTTGCGTACTGGATCTGGCCGGCGTCGGGGCTGTCGATGCCCATGATGATCTTGAGCATGGTGGTTTTGCCGGCGCCGTTGGGTCCCACGAGCGCAAAACGCTCGCCGGGGTTGATCTGGAAGGACGCGCCACTAAAGAGGACGCGCGCGCCGAAGCTTTTTTCGATCTTGTCGACCAGGAGGATCATGGTGCCGCCTTTGACCTTGTGTTCCTATATGAAAAAAGGCCCCAACTTGCGTTGGAGCCTCATTCAATGCTCGGGTGGAGACGAGGGGGATCGAACCCCTGACCTCTTGACTGCCAGTCAAGCGCTCTCCCAGCTGAGCTACGCCCCCGTGCGAAGAAGTACTATACGGGAACTCGGACGGCGATGCAAGGACAATTTTGGAAAAACTTTCCGGAGGCGCGGGCGCCGCTGGGACGAGAGCGCGGCGCGGACTCGAGGGCAAGGGACCCGCGATGCCGGATCCGGCCCGCGGGGCGCGCCCAGGGCATCTCGGGTTCCGCCGCTCGCCGGTTTTCGCTTCCACCCCACGGGCCGCCATCCGCCCAACGACCATCCCGCCGGCGCCGGGCCCATTATCGGGGCCAATCGCGCTCCCGCCGACCCGGCGATTTCAAAACCATGCCGGTTTACGGGGCCAGGCCGGGAACCCCCTAGCATGCCGTAATCGGTAAAATCAAAACCGCAGGTAGACGACTTGCGCATTCAGCGAAATGCAGGGTATGGACGGCCGGTCCGGGTCCAGCCCCGTAATCCGGCGTAGTTTTGAAATGATACTAATTCACTAGCAGGAAAACTAGGTCGTTCTAGCGCCTTGTTGCCGGCTAATTTCCGAGTTCCAACCAGTTGCACAGAACATTTGCTCGCAGTCGCGTCTCGGCGCGCTTCATTGCCTCGGATTTGGCTTTATATCGAATCCCCAAACGACTGCAGACGCTTTTGACTATGGCGTCTAGCTGTTTTTTGTCGTTAAGCATATCGCGGGTTACCAGGAACACATCGAAACCCATGCTCTGGAGCGCAGTCATGCGCTCCGCATCTTGGTCAAGTACCGCGCCTGACCCATGGATGACCTCACCTTGGATTTCGATAATTGCTGCCTTCATTAGGATTGGGTTTACAATCACGATGTCACCGTAGCAAACCTTTTGACCTGCGATGCTTTGGGCTTCCTCGGATAGAGGGGTTAAATCGTTGAGGTATACGTATCTGAATCCTGAACCACCTAGACGTCGAGAACGACTTAGAAGCAGGACCCCCGCGACCTCGAGTGGAGATGCAGCAATGCCGATAACCTGCTGAGCGGCATCATAAAACTGCTTTCCCCACATTTGACTTTTGACCTTTTCGGCGAATCGATGCAAGTCGCTCAGTTCGATGAGTGGCTTTCTCATCCAAAGCGAAGTACCTTTGAGTTTCGTAACCTCTCTTCCATCCTCGCGATTGTTCGTTTGGCCTTCATTTGCTAGGACCTTTACGGTTGTGCGGGCATAAACTCGTTTCCAAGGAATCTCGTCTTTGCCTTTTCCAAGTTCGAACAGATCCTGCGTGCTGGAATTGCGATTCTCCTTTAACGCGATTTTTAACTGCATTTCGACAGCGGGGGTCGGCTCGAAAACAGAAAACCAGCCGCAAAGTTCGTACATAGCCAGTACGAGATCTATTTGGGACACAAAGCGTGTCATAGTAAATAACGTGTTAAGCGGATTGGTGACGCTAAAGCCTAAATGAGTGTCGGTTGTTGTGCCGGTATCCGAAGCCCCTTCCCAGCGAATAGTGGAGCGCAATCCCGAGTGGTGATTACAACAACCTGGCGAAGCAACAGCGATAATCGGGGTCTTGAGAACGTCGGTTACGAAAGGGGCTTGGGATAGAGCTCGCCAGCCGTCTTCGGAGTTGG
>CAJKEF010000025.1 GCA_905198825.1 uncultured Collinsella sp.
ACAGAATCGAACGTCTGTTCTATTCCCACTCGATGGTCGCGGGCGGCTTGGACGTGATGTCGTAGCACACGCGGTTGGCGCCGGGAACCTCGGCCACGATGCGGCCGGAGATGCGGGCCAGCACGTCGTAGGGCAGCTTGGCCCAGTCGGCGGTCATGGCATCGCTGGACTCGACGGCGCGCAGGATGATCGGGCGCTGATAGGTGCGCTCGTCGCCCATAACGCCGACGGACTTAATGTCGGGCAGGACCGCGAAATACTGCCAGCAGCTGTGCTCGGAGTTGCGCTCGCCGGTCTGCTCAAACAGACGCTGGTTGTAGGCGTCGAGCTCCTCGCGCACGATGGCGTCGGCGTTCTTGAGGATCTCGAGCTTCTCCTTGTCGACCGCGCCGATGATGCGGATGGCCAGACCCGGGCCCGGGAAAGGCTGACGGAACACGATATGACCCGGCAGACCGAGCGCCAGACCAAGCGCGCGGACCTCGTCCTTAAAGAAGTGATCGAGCGGCTCAATGAGGTCGAAGTGCACGCCCTCGGGGAACGGGATCAGGTTGTGATGGCTCTTGATGGTGGCCGTCTTGCCGCCCGTCTTGCGAGCGCCGGACTCGATGATGTCGGGGTAGATGGTGCCCTGAGCCAGGTACTTGACCGGCTTGCCATCAGTCTCGAGCTGCTGCGCCACGGCGAAGAACTCTTTCCAGAACTGCGTGCCGATGATGCGGCGCTTCTCCTCGGGCTCGGTCACGCCGGCCAGAAGCTCGGCATAACGGTCCTCGGCGTGGACGTGGATAAAGTCGACGTCAAACTGCTTGGTGAAGACCTCCTCAACCTGCTCGGGCTCGCCCTTGCGCAGCAGGCCGTGGTTGATGAACACGCAGGTCATCTGCTTGCCCACGGCGCGAGCGCCCAGCGCAGCCACAACGGAGGAGTCGACGCCACCGGACAGGGCCAGAATCACGCGGTCGTCACCGACCTTCTCGCGGAACTCGGCCGTCATGGTCTCGACCAGGTTGTCCATGCTCCAGTTGGGCTCCAGGCCACAGATCTCAAACAGGAAGTTGCTCAGCAGCTGCTGACCGTACTCGGAGTGCTTGACCTCGGGGTGGAACTGCGTGGTGAAGATCTTGCGCTCGACGCACTCCATGGCGGCAACCGGACACACGTCGGTGCTGGCGGTAACGGTAAAGCCCTCGGGCACCTCGGACACGGCGTCGCGGTGGCTCATCCACACGGTTTGCTCCATGGGCGTGGAGTTAAAGAGCTTGGCGCCGGCAGTACGCGTAATAGTGGCACGGCCGTACTCGCCCACCTCGGAGTGACCGACCTTGCCGCCGAGCGTCACGGCCGTGATCTGATGACCGTAGCAGAAGCCCAGGACGGGAAGGCCCAGGTCAAAGATGGCGGGGTCGATGGACGGAGCGTCCTCGGCATACACAGAAGCCGGGCCGCCGGAAAGGATGAGCGCAGAGGCGTTCATCTCGCGAATCTCATCGGCCGATATGTCGCAGGGAACAATCTCGGAATACACGTTGAGGTCGCGGACGCGACGGGCAATGAGCTGACCGTACTGCGCACCAAAGTCGAGTACGAGGACCTTTGCGGAAGCCTTTTGATCCATGGTTTCCCCCTCTTGTTGGCGGGGAGCCGGTGCCCACCCGCGTGAATGAACGAAAATAACCTCCATAGTGTACACGTTATATGGGGTTTCTCGTCCCTCGCAGCCATCAGCGCACGGCAAACGCACGACCAGGCTCCTATTTGACGGCAATTGAAGTGTTACCAAACGTTACGGATGATGTAATACGTTTGAACATTGGACGCCCTGTGCCACAATACTGCCGAACGACTCCGCCTCTGCGGCGGCAAATACGATAGGAATACCAGCATGAAGCGCATCCTTCTCATCGCCACGGGCGGCACCATCGCATCGACCGAGGACGGCAACGGCCTCTCCCCCGCCCTGACCGGTGAGGAGCTCGCCCAGAGCGTTCCCGAGATCTCGGGCCTCTGCGAGCTCGACGTGGTGCAGCCCATGAACATCGACAGCACCAATATGCGCCCCAGTGACTGGATGCGTATCCGCGACGTCATCGTCGAGGGTTATGCCGACCACGACGGCTTCGTGATTCTGCACGGCACCGACACCATGAGCTACACCGCGGCGGCGCTTTCCTATCTGATTCAGGACAGCCCCAAGCCCATCGTGCTCACCGGCTCGCAAAAGCCCATGGGCAACCCCTTTACCGATGCCAAGCTCAACCTGTACCAGAGCCTGCTCTATGCGCTCGACGAGCATTCACACGACGTCTCGATCGTGTTTGGCGGCGTCGCCATTGCCGGCACGCGCGCCCGCAAGCAGCGCACCATGAGCTTTAACGCGTTCATTAGTGTCAACTATCCGCCCATTGCCTACATCCGCAACGACCGCATTGTGCGCAACGGGCTTCACGGCACGCATCAGGGCGAAAACCCGGTGCGTTTCTACGACAGCATCGACCCGCGCGTGTTTGTCCTTAAGCTCACGCCCGGCGTGAACCCGGGTATCCTGGACGCCCTGGCCGATAGCTACGACGCCGTAATCCTTGAGACCTTTGGCATTGGCGGTATTCCCGAGTTCGGCGAGTCCGGCGAATCATTCCAGGAGGCGATTTTCCGCTGGGTCGATTCGGGCCGCACCGTCGTTATGACCACGCAGGTCCCCGAGGAGGGCCTTGACCTGGGTGTTTATGAGGTCGGCCGTGCCTACGCCGATCATCCGGGCATTCTGCGCGGCGACGACATGACCACCGAGACGCTCGTGGCCAAGACCATGTGGGCGCTCGGTCAGTCACGTGATGCGGCAGAGATTCAGCGCCTGTTCTACAGCCAAGTCAACCACGACCGTATCCCGATGGCGTAATTCAGTTGTCGACGGGTATCCCCTATTCGATACCCTCGAGAAGTTCTGACACCGTCATGCCGAGTGCGGGCGCGATCTTAAATAGAACCTTGAGCGTGAAATTTGCCGTCCCATCTTCGATTCGGTCGAGGTAGGGTCGGCTGATTCCTGTCGCCACACAAAAATCAACCTTGGAGATACCAAGGTCTCTGCGTGTCTCTTCGACCCGCCTGCCAAGAATCTGTTTCGCACGTTCGTCCATGCAGCCGAGTTTGAAATGGAGCCGAACATAAACGTAAACTATAGTTTACGTTTTGCCGAATACACAGGAGTTTTCTATGTCGGGTTCTTCGGTCCGCACGTACCGAGCCACGCTTCGCACAAACAGCGCACCGCCCAAGCTCGTCGTCGTTGAAGCAGAATGTCTTTCGCCCGATGAGCGCACAGCATTTGCATTGCTATCAAGTCGCGTCGCCGCCGTTTTGGTCCCTTGCCCGGCGCAAGGTGAACTTGCCATCCAATGCCAAGCGCACAGCTGCTCGCTCAATCAGGCTGCCGTAATCGTAACCAGCCAACGCGGCCTGTCGCTCCTTTTGGAAGCTGGCATCGCGCTCGCCCTCCGCGGCGCCGGATACGAAAACGAGGCCGCCGCCGACATGGTCTTTAAACCACGATCGAGCGGCGGCCTCGCAGCAGCCATCGAATATGCTTGCAGGCTCGTTGCCTAAAGGCGCAAGCTAAAAGCCCAGGCCAAAGCCCATACCGGTAATCGCCGAATACATAAAGTAGACGTTGATTACGTTGAGGAACACACCCGTGATGCAACCGTTACGCAGGTAGCGCTCGCACACGATGCGCGCCATGGCGGCGGAGTCATCATTGTTCTTTGCCTGGCGTCCCGCCGTAAAGTACGTCGCCACGCTCAGCAGCAAGTTGAGCACCGGCAACGCCAGCAGCTCGTAACTCTTGCCCCAGCGCGTCGCCTCGCCGGCGGCATTAAACTTCGTTGCCACCTCGGGACCAATGTTGGGGATAACACACGCTGCGACCACCAGCGGAATCACCGCAAGTACGAGCAGCGCAATACCCATGTAGCCAGCTTTTTTGCCATATTTAAACATATGCGTCGTCCTTACACGTTAAAGCGGAAGTGCACGACGTCGCCATCGGCCATGACATAGTCCTTGCCCTCAATACGCAGCTTGCCGGCAGCCTTGGCGCCCTGCTCGCCACCGAGCTCGATGTAGTCGTCGTAGCCAATGACCTCGGCCTTAATAAAGCCGCGCTCAAAGTCGGTGTGGATGACACCGGCGGCCTGCGGGGCGGTCGCGCCCTGACGCACCGTCCAGGCCTTGACCTCCATCTCGCCAGCCGTAAAGAACGACTGCAGGCCGAGCAGCTTGTAGGCAGCCTGAGCGAGCACGTCCAGACCGGGCTGCTCCAGGCCCAGGCTCTCCAGGTAGTCGGCGGCATCCTCGGGATCGAGCTCGGAAAGCTCGGCCTCGATCTTGGCGCAGATCGGCAGCGGCTTGACGCCATCAATGGGCGCCAGGTCCTCGTTGAGCATGTCCTCGTCTACGTTGGCCACATATAGGATGGGCTTCATGGTGAGCAAGAACAGGCCCTTGGCGGCGGCACGCTCCTCGTCGGTCATCTCCATGGATGCGGCGCGCTTGCCCTCGTTGAGCCAAGCGAGCAGGCGCTTGGCGACCTCGAACTTGGGCATGAGCTCCTTGTCGCGCTTGGCTTCCTTCTCGAGCTTGGGCAGCTGCTTCTCGAGCGTGCCCATGTCGGCCAGGATGAGCTCGGTCATGATGGTGTCGGCATCGCCGGCGGGATCGACGAACTCGCCCGTGCGACCCACCTCACGCATGACGTTGGGGTCCTTAAAGTAGCGCACGACCTCGCAGATAGCGTCGGTCTCGCGGATGTTTGCCAAGAACTGGTTGCCCAGGCCCTCGCCCTCGTTAGCGCCCTTCACCAGACCTGCGATGTCGACAAACTCGACCGTAGCCGGCACAATGCGGCCGGGGTTGACGATGTCGGCGAGCTTTTGCAGGCGGCTATCGGGCACATCGACGATACCCACGTTGGGGTCGATCGTGGCAAACGGGTAGTTGGCGGCAAGGCCGGTCTTTTTGGTAAGCGCGGTGAACAGCGTCGACTTGCCCACGTTGGGCAGGCCCACGATACCGATGGAAAGGGACACGACAGCTCCTTTTGGTACAGGTACTTCAAACTGCATAAGTATAGCGCCGCCGCAGCATCTGGGCGAACCCGGACGCCACGGCGGCGCAAATGAAGCAGAGATGAGTGAGAGTTCGAGACTGCAGTCCTTACTTAAGCTCGGGCCAGAAATCCTTGTTGGCCTCGATGAGCTCGTCCAGGATCTGCTTGGCAACGCTCGCCGAAGGAATGGTCTTGGAGAGCGTGAGTGCCTGCCAGAGCTTCTGGTAGCTGCCCTCGACCCAAGCCTGGACAACGAGCTTCTCGACGGAAACCTGCTGCTCCATGAGACCCTTCTGGAACTGCGGAATCGGGCCCTGGCAGATCTTCTCAAAGCCGTTGGAGCCGACGATGCAAGGCACCTCGACCATGGCCGTCGGGTCGAAGTTGGGCACAGCGCCATCGTTGGGGACGATCAGCAGGAAGCGCTCGAGCGTGTTCTCGGCCAGTGCGCAGGCAAGGTCGACGATGTAGTTGGCATGTACATCTGGCTCAAAGCCGCCGTCCTTGGCAGTACCCTTGGCGATGATGTCGCGGCAAGCGCCAAAGACCTTCTTCTCACGGCCGTCCATAACCTCATTGGCGCGAGTGTAGTTGGGGTCAGACGTCTCGACGACATAGTCCGGGTACAGGTAATACTTGAGGTAGGTATTGGGAATCGTCTCGGGATCGACAGCATAGACATCCTTGGCCTTGCCAAAGGTGTGAATCCAGCTCTCCTCGACATGCTGCTCCTTGCCGGCCTCGTGCTCGATGCCGTCCAGGTAGCCGTTCTTAGCCATGTGCTCCTTAATCTGCGGCATGAGGTCGTTGCCGTCCTTGTCGTAGATCTTGCTCCACCAACCAAAGTGGTTGAGGCCGTAGTAGCTATACTGCAGCTCGCGACGATCCTTGATGCCGCACATACGGCTCATCTTATCCATGAGGTCGATCGGCATGTCGCAGATGTTGATGATGCGGCTGTTGGGGCGCAGCACGCGGCAAGCCTCGGCGACGATGGCCGCGGGGTTGGAGTAGTTGAGCATCCAGGCGTTGGGGCTGTACTTCTCCATGTAGTCGAGGATCTCGATAACGCCGCCGATGGAGCGCATGCCGTAGGCGATACCGCCGGCACCGCAGGTCTCTTGGCCAACGCAGCCGTACTTGAGAGGAATCTTCTCGTCGAGCTCACGCATGGCGTACAGGCCGACGCGGATGTGAGCAAGGACGAAGTCGGTCCCGGTGAATGCGGTCTCGGGGTCGGTGGTGTAGTTGAACTCAACCTCGGGGGCGTTCTCGTGGAAGTAGATCTCGCAGGCCTTGGCCACGGTCTCCTGGCGCTCGGCGTTGTTGTCGTAGAAGGTCACCTTGTTGACCGGGAAGCGGTCGCGCTCCTCAAGCAGCATCAGAGCGATACCCGGGGTGAAGGTAGAGCCACCGCCGGCAATGGTCACGGCATAGTTTTTCTTGGACATGATGTCCTCCTCATTCTGGCCGCTTGCTCAATCCATCCCCGTACGCGGCCTGCACGGTTTGGAATTGTTACCTAGAAGTGGAGTTTTTATCTCTAGAATCGGCCTTGCGGTGCATACCGGCTCTGCAAGGCCGATTGTTTCGATGGACGATGGTTTACAGAAGACTCTCGAACTTCAGAAGACTCTCGAACTTCTCGCGAACCTGCGGGACGGTAAGGCCGATGATGACCTGGATTGACTGACCTTGGACCACCAAGCCATGCGTACCGATCGCCTTGAAGGAAGCCTCGGGTGCAACGACGCTCTTGTCCTTGACGTTAACGCGCAGACGGGTAGCGCAGTTAGTTACATCGATGACGTTGTCCGTGCCACCGAGTAGATCGAGGATGTTCTCGGCAAGCACCAAGCGCTCGTCATCCTTACTCTGGGCGACCGATTTGCTAGCAGCAGCACCGCTCTGCTTTTGCTTGTAGTCGGCCTTGGACTTGAGCTCGACCTCAACATCGTCATCCTCGCGACCGGGGGTCTTAAAGTCGAACTTGATGATCAAGAAACGGAAGACCACGACCCAAAGGGCGGTAAAGCACAGACCGACAAGGATGGAGATGGCGTACTGCAGACCGTGTGCGGCCCAAAGGGGCAGCCAGTCCCACGAGAGCATCGAGATGATTCCGCCGTCGAAGATGCCCACGACACCAAGGAGGTTTTGAGCCATGCAGCCGAGCGCTCCGAGCACGCAGTGGACGACGAACAGGCCGGGCGCGATGAACAGGAAGGTGAAGTCAAGCGGCTCGGTGATACCGCAAAGCATAGCGGTAAGGGTGACCGGGATCAGCAGAGCCTTGACGCGCTGCTTGCGCTCGGGTTTGGCGGTCATATAAAACGCAATGGCGACGCCGAGCGAGCCGAAGACCTTAGTCCAACCAGGGCAGGTATAGGCAGCCCAGGGTGCGGCATCCTTAAGAGCAATGCTCGGATCGGCAGCCAGTTGGGGCAGGATGTTGGCCCAAGCAGCAAAGATGCCGCCGTTGACCGCCGCGTTGTCGTAATAGAACGGCGTATAGATAAAGTGGTGCAGGCCTGTAGGGATCAGCACGCGCTCGAAGAAAGCAAAGACGCCCACGCCGAACGTACCGGCGGAAAGGATGAATCCCTGGAAGGCGGAGATAGCAGCCTGAACATGCGGCCACACCAGGCAGGCGATAAGAGCGACCGGAACCATAACGAAGAAACCGATCATATAGATGAACACGGAGCCCGAGAACACGCCCAACCACTCAGGAAGTTCGGTGTCGAAGTACTTGTTGTGAAGCATCGTGGCGATACCTGAAATGATAAGCGCGCCCATGATGCCCATATCAAGCGTTTTGATGCTTGCGATAGTGGCAAGACCAGTACCGCTGCCCGCCTCGACAGAGTAGTCGACCCCAAAGACAGGGCCCCACTGCCCCAAGATTGTGCTTACAAAGTAGTTGAAGGTAAGGTAGATGGCCAAAGCCTCCATGCAGCAGCGAGCGTTCTGCTTGTTCGCGAGCGAGATTGGCAACGCTACGCAAAACAGCAACGGCATCTGGTTAAAGAGCGTCCAACCACCCTGGAGCAGCACATTCCAGCAATCAAACCAAAGATGACCCGCTGTGGCCATCTCGCCAAAGATCGCCTCGGTGGTAAACAACGTACCCAGGCCGACGACGATTCCGGAAAATGCGAAAAGAATTGCAGGCGTGTACATTGCACCGCCGAAACGTTGTATCTTTTGCATCATGACGGGGAATCCCCCTCTCTTCATTCGGAGCGGCTGCGGTTTTGGCTTCACTCGAGACCGCAGACGCGCCGTTTGCGTGTACCTCGTGCAATAGGACGGGTGGGCCCGCTTCCCTGACTTCTTGCGCTTCCATTTTTATCATATCACTTATCTAGACAAGTTAGCATAAATAATACGGTCGGTAAACGGTTGATTATTGGCCGTAAACGGTATATGTCCAGTATTTCACCTGTTAAATCTGACATAGCTGATGACTGCATTATAAATTTCTTTTCTACTTGTCTAGATGTGCTTGTCTATATCTATAGACATACCTATACTTCATTACAACATTCACCGCCACGTTAAGGAGTCACCATGAAAAGCGCGGTCTTCTATGGAAAGCACGACCTCAGAGTCGAGGAATCGGCAAAGCCGGCCGTGGGCAGGCGCGACGTTCTGATCAACGTCAAAGCTTGCGGCGTCTGCGGTACCGACGTTCATATCTATGAAGGCGACAAGGGCGCAGCGGACGTTACCCCGCCCACGATCCTTGGTCATGAGTTTGCGGGCGTTGTCGAGGCCGTGGGCAGCGATGTCGCTGGCTTTAAACCGGGCGATCGCGTGTGCATCGACCCAAACCATCCCTGCGGCTGCTGCGAACCCTGCCGCGACGGAATCAACCACTACTGCGAGCATATGACCGGTTACGGCACCACCGTTAACGGCGGCTTTGCCGAGTACTGCTCCGTCGATATGCAGCAAGTCTACAAGTTGGGCGATCACACCAGCTTTGAGCAGGGTGCTATGACCGAGCCCGTCGCCTGCTGCCTGCACGGCATCGATATGTGCAACATCAAGCCCGGCAGCACAGTTGTCGTTATCGGCGGTGGCATGATCGGTCTGCTCATGATGCAGCTTGCCAAAAACGCCGGCGCCACCAAGGTCGTCTTGCTCGAGCCCGTCGAGGGCAAACGCGAGGTTGCACTCAAACTCGGCGCCGACCTGGCAATTGATTCCATCCACGAGGACGTCCCGGCCCGCCTGAAGCAGGAGGGCGTCGGCAACGTCGACGTTGTAATCGAATGCGTCGGTAAGCCTGTCACCATTGAGCAGGCCATTAGAATCGCCGGTCATAAGGCTACGGTCATGATGTTCGGCCTCACCAAGCCCGATGAGACAATCACCGTCAAGCCCTTCGAGGTCTTCCAGAAGGAGCTTGTGCTCACCTCGTCCTACATCAACCCTTACACACAGCGTCGCGCGCTCGAACTCATCGACTCCGGCAGGCTCGACGTATCCTCGATGGTCGCCAAGGTGGCTTCCCTCGACGAACTCGGCGCCATCCTGTCAGACCCAGCTCTGCGTGCCATGGGTAAATATATAATCGACCCCAGCAAGTAAATCGATTGACACCTGCGCGGACGGCCCTCATCCGTCGTTCACGCACCCAGCTCTAGGAGACCGTCATGGCGCGAGCCATCTTCCAAACTATTTATGACAACGTGAAGCAGTCGATTGACGACGGCACATACGCCTATCAGAGTTATCTGCCTTCGGAGACTGAGCTCACGCAGCTGTTTGACTGTTCGCGCATGACGGTCCGTCGCGCCATCTCGATGCTTGCGGCAGATGGTTACGTGCTCCCCCAGCAAGGCAAAGGCATGCGCGTCATTCGCAACATCAGTGACGAGAAGAGTCGTGGCGGCGGCGGACTCGAGACCTTTAAGGAAATCGCGACCAGCCGGGGCTTTGAGCTCAAGACTGTCACCACCGTCTTTGAGCTCCTCATCTGCAGCAAGGCGCTCTCCAAGATTACCGGGTTTCCCGAAGGCTGTGAGCTCACACGCGCCAAACGCATCCGTTATGCAGACGGACAAGCCGTGTGCTCCGACGACTCCTATTACCTAAGCTCACAGGTACCGGGGCTGACACCCGAGATTGTCAACGACTCGATCTATCGTTACCTCGAAGAAGACCTTGGCATTAAGATTGCCACGGGCAAACGCGATGTAACGATCGAGCATCCCACGCCCGAGGATACGCGCGTGCTCGATCTCGACGACTTTAACGCACTCGCCGTTATACGCGGACAGACCTACAACGCCGACGGTATCCTTATGGAATACACCGAGACCAAACAGGTCCCCGGGTTCTTTTTGCTCCATGAAACCG
>CAJKEF010000026.1 GCA_905198825.1 uncultured Collinsella sp.
TCGTCGACAATCTTGTTGGGGTCGTCGCCAGTTTGGGCCATGGCCTCAAAGACCTCGTGCGCCTGGTTGGAGCTGATGGCATCGGTCGCCAGCAGCTTGGCAAGCGCCGCCACCTGAGCCGGCGCGATGCCGGACTCGGCGAGCGACACGCCTGCGCCCTTAAGGTAGGCGATCATCTCATTCACCAGCAAGTTTGCAACCGTCTGGGCTTCCTTGCCAGCCATACCGGCAGCGGCCGCCTCAAAGAAATCGGCAAACTCCGGGTCGCCGGCGATCTGCTCGGCATCGGCCGCCTTAATGCCAAAGTCGGCCTCAAAACGGGCGCGCTTGGCATCGGGCAGCTCGGGAATCTCACCACGGCAGCGGTCGATGAACTCGTCGTCCAGATCGAACGGCGCCAGGTCGGGGTCGGGGAACAGACGATAGTCGTCTGCCGTCTCCTTCACACGCATGACTACGGTGCGCTTGCGACTGGGCTCCCAGTGGCGGGTCTCCTGGTAGATGATGCCGCCCTCCTCGAGCACTTCGGCCTGACGGCAGATCTCGTAGGCAAGGCCGTCGTGCAGGCTCTTAAACGAGTTGAGGTTCTTGAGCTCGGTCTTGGTGCCCAGCTTGGTCTCGCCGCGGCGGCGCAGCGACACGTTGCCGTCGCAGCGCATGGAACCCTTCTCCATGGAGCAGTCCGAAATGCCCAGCGTCACAAAGATGCGACGAAGCTTTTCCATAAACAGGCGCGCTTCCTCGGGCGTGCGCAGGTCGGGCTCAGTCACGAGCTCAATCAAAGGCGTGCCGCAGCGGTTGTAGTCGACGAGCGACTCGGCCGCGGCGGTAATGCGGCCCTCGGCGCCGCCCACGTGGACCATCTTGGCGGCGTCCTCCTCCATGTGGATGCGCAGGATGCGGATGGGCACCGTGTAGGAACCGTCCTCGCGACGCTCGGGCATCTGCAGGTTGGACGCATCGTAGCTGGCCAGGTGGCCGGCACGCTGATTGCCCTCGCGCATGGTCGACGTCATGGACGTGGACAGGCCCTCGGCGTTGGCCGAAGCGCTCGCCAGACTCTGGGCCTCGGCCTCGCCAAACGCGCAGTCGGGGCGCTCGGCAGCTCCGCGGCCGGTCACGTCCAGATCCAGGTGACCGTACATGGCAAAGGCGACCGGACCCTGCGTGGTCTGGAAGTTCTTGGCCATATCGGGATAGAAGTAGTGCTTGCGGTAGAACATCGAGTGACGCTGAATCTCGCAGTTGGTGGCGAGACCGGCCTTGACGATGCTCTCGATGGCGCGCTTGTTGGGCACCGGCAGGGCGCCGGGCAGGCCCAGGCACACCGGGCACACGTTGGCGTTGGGCTCGTCATCGTGGCTGAGCTTGCAGTTGCAGAACATCTTGGTATCGAGTGCGGTGAGCTCGGTATGGATCTCCAGGCCGATCACGGCCTCCCAATCCTGCAGGACCTCGGAAAGCTCCTTCATTACAGCTCGCCTCCCTTCCCGGCAAAATCGGGCGCGACGGAAAGCGCGGGCGCACCCGTGGCGGCATCGGCAAAGCCGCGCTCCAGGGCGCGGGCAAATGTGAGCAACTGACGGTCCTTAAAGGCCGGACCCACCAGCTGGGCAGAAACGGGCAGCTGAGTATCCTCGCCCAGGCCCAGCGGCACCGAGATGCCACCGTTACCGCAAATATTGAGCGAAATGGTGTACAGGTCGGAGAGATACATCTGCGTGGGGTCGCTGATCTCGCCAAACTTAAAGGCCGTGCGCGGCGAGGCGGGCATGAGAATGGTGTCCACCTTGGCATATGCGGCGTCGTAGTCCCGCGTGATGAGCGTGCGAGCCTTTTGCGCGGCGTAGTAGTACTTGTCGTACACGCCCGAGCTCAGCAGGTAGGCGCCGAGCATCTGACGGCGCTTGGCCTCGGCGCCAAAGCCGTGGGCGCGCGAAAGCGAGCTCTGGTCGGACAGGTTGGCGCAGCCCTCCTCCTGGTAGCCGTAGCGAATGCCATCGAAGCGGGCCAGGTTGGAGAACGCCTCGGCCGGGCCGATGACGTAGTAGGCGGCGATAGCGGCGTCCAGGTGCGGCAGATCGACCTCGACCAGCTCGGCACCCTGGTTCTGCAGCTCCTGGGCGGCGCGCTGAACAGCGGCCTTGACCTCGGGCGTCAGGCCCTCGGCCTCCATAAACGCGGGGATGATGCCCACGCGCTTGCCCTCGATGCTGTCGTTGAGATGCTCGGTAAAGTCGACGGCGCAATCCTGGCTGGTGCAGTCATACGGATCGTGGCCCGCGCCGGTAAGCGCGTTCATGGCCAGCGCGACATCCTCGACCGTGCGGCCAAAGGGGCCCACCTGGTCGAGCGATGAGCCAAAGGCAACCACGCCGTAACGGCTCACGGCGCCATACGTGGGCTTAAAGCCCACCACGCCGCACAGCGATGCCGGCTGGCGAATGGAGCCGCCGGTGTCCGAGCCCAGCGAGAGCGCAACCTCGCCCGCGGCGACGGCGGCAGCGGAGCCGCCCGAGGAGCCGCCGGGTACGCGCTCGGTATCCCAGGGGTTGTTGGTGCGGTGGAACGCCGAGCTCTCGGTGGAGCTGCCAAAGGCAAACTCGTCCATGTTGGCCTTGCCCATGGGCAGGCAGCCGGCATCGAGCATGCGCTGGACGCAGGTGGCGGTGTAAACGCTCTGGTAGTTCTCGAGCATGCGGGAAGCGCAGGTGGTACGCGTGCCCACAAGGTTCATGTTGTCCTTAATGGCCAGCGGCACGCCCGCGAGCGGGGGCAGCGGCTTGCCTGCGGCACGGTCGGCATCCACGCGCGCGGCGGCCTCGAGCGCAAGCTCGGGCGCCACCTGCAGAAATGCCTGGACCCCACCCTCGCGCGCCTCGATGGCGGCAAGGGAGGCCTGGGCCACCTCGGTAGCGGTAAAGTCGCCGGCGGCAACGCCCGCGGCAATCTGGGCAGCGGTAAGGGAATCGAAGCTTAGCGCCATTACTCGCTCTCCCCCTCTCCCAAAATGGACGGCACGCGGAAGTAGCGGTCGCGCGCGCTGCCGGCGTTTTCGAGCGCAACGTCGAGCGGCAGGTCGCGCTCGGGCTCGCGCAGGTCATCGCCCATCACGTTGGACAGGCTTCCGATGGGATGGAACGTGGGCTCCACGTCGGGCAAGTCATATTGCAAGACGGGCTCGAGCATCTGGACGGCGTCGTTCATGTAGGACGTCATCTGGGTGAGCTCGTCATCGGTCAGTGCGATCTTTGCGTACTCGGCGATGCCGCGCACGTCTTTCTCGCTGAGTGCCATAGGCGCTCCCTTCCGCATAACAGATAAACCGCTCTAGTATACAGGGCAACGCCGCTTGGAGCAGGTGCTTTACCCAAATGCAGCGAAAACGTAACGAGGGTGGCGAACGCGGTCCGGCAGCTCTGCGGCGAAAACCGCATAGCTCACAACAAAAACCATCACAACATTCGACGTTTATCGTCAAAATCGCGATTTTCATCGAATGTTGTGATGGTTTGGAAGTCCCGACCACCACAAAGGTGCCTGTCCCCTTTGTGGTGGTTCTGGAGAATGTCTTATGCCGAGGCCTTGGCCTTGCGGCGCTTGCGGACCGCGTGGATCACGATGTCCAGCAGCAACAGCACAATGGCCACGACCACGATGAGCACGGCAAACTCGCGCTTGCCCCAGTGGCGGCCGGCCAGCGACTTTTGCTTGTCGACGTCCTTCTTGTTGTACTTGGTGCGCACGCAATGCACCAGCAGGCGATGGTCGTTCACGCCGTAGGGCGTGCAGGTGACGAGCGTCACCTTGTCGGCGCCGGGCTCGATGGTCAGCGACTCCATCTCCTCGGGCAACACGACCTCGGAGTCCACCATCTTGTAGGCGAGCGTCTTGTTCATGGTGTGCAGCAGCACCAGGTCGCCGGGCTCCAGCGAGTGGATGTCGTCGAACATACTCAGGTTGCGCATACCCGAGTGCGCGGTGAGCACGCAATGCGTCGATGTGCCGCCCACCGGTAGGCTCGTGCCCTCCAGGTGGCCGACACCCGCCATAAGGACTTCTTCGCTCGTGCCGTGGTAGATGGGCATGCTCACGTCGATGGAGGGGATCTCGACCCAACTCATCATGGGGTCGCGGTCAAAGATGAGCTGCTGGGCGTAGGGCTCGATCTGGTCGGCGGGAAGCTCGGTGGCCTCGCCCGCCAGCTGCTCGTTATAGGAGCGCGCCTGCAGCAGGATGCGCTCGCGCTCCTCGGCAGACAGCGCGTCCACGGTGCTGGACACCGTGCTGATCTGGTTGAACACGCCCGAGGCCTCGAGCCGGTCCAAGATCCACGGCCAGGTCATAAGGCCCACACCAATAAGGATGATGACGATAGTGATGAGCCGGTCGGCCCAGCGCGGCAGTCGCTTGCGGCGGCGCTTGGGCTTTGGTTGAGGTTTGGGCTGAGGGCTTGAGCCGCCGTTGTCCGCGGCGTTATTGCTCTTCATATGTTTGGCGCCCTGCACCATCGCCGGTCACTCCTCTACAACTCAAGTTGTCTAAACAAATAATAGCCGAATTACGAGCTTCCGCGCCGGACAACGCAGCTAGACTGCACCGTCCGGGCCACGTAACCCCACTCAACTGATCAAGCCATATGTTGCTTTCATCGTCTCGAGCAACTGCACCATCGTTACGCCCGCAACCCCGATCTGCTTCAGATTGACGTCGCCCACCTCGCAATCTTTAACAAACGCAAGCATATCGTCCTTCAGTTCTCCGCCCAGGTCGACACCTTCCGACTCGCCAAGCAGCTGAACAAGCCTCAGCGCATCGCGTTTATGCTTTTTTACCTTCCTCGAATCAACGTTCTCCCCCGCTTCCCTTCTAGCTTTTAGGTCGAGATACGCCTTCGCTTTGAACGGGACAATGTATTCCGTGCCCAGGACCGAAACGCCGCCTACGGTCCGGATTCCCTGAAGGAACAAGCCGTAGTAAGCATCGTCCAACAAAATTGCCGAAAGACTGCTTATGTTTTCATCAACGTGAATTGGTGCCACATCAATCCCCTCACGACCCTTTAGAAAGTCGGGGCACTTCGCGAAGAGTTCGATCATATGGGGGTAACCCGGCCTCTTAGGCTCTGTAAACCGATAAAAACATGAGCCTTTGCCTTCGCCCCAGCCGCAGCGGTAACCGCCATCACGCACCAAAGTCCATATAGCTTCTGCCGTCTGAGGCAACCGGTCATCGGCGACAATTACAACATCAAAATCGTGAGTCGCCCTAAACGGAAGCCCCGCCTCCGCGAGCAAAATGTCGCATGCCGTGCCGCCGATAAGAGCATACGATCCTGCAGCTTCTTGCATATGCTGCTGAAATTCTTGGAGACCTTCTACAGCGCTTCTTGCCATGGATATTCCTTTCCAAACATGCGATCGACTTCGAGCTGAATTCGCTCGTCGTCGATTGCCGCCAAAGATAGCGCAAGCGAAATGTCATCGACGCGGGAGGAGTCGGCAAACACGGGCGCATAGCGCCACACTTGGATCAACGCCGTTTCGTTATCCGGCAACTCCCCGTCTGCGACTTCGAGGTCGCTCAGTTGACGCCATGTACTTCTTAAGACGGCCTTTTGTTCCATGCCCGGCGCAGCGAGCATGGAACGCGCAGCGAGAGCCGTCTCCCCGGCGTCAACAAGATAGTCGATCTGCGGCGTCTTCCTTACAAAAAAGGCCTTCGAGACAGGCGAGGAGAGCTCTGCCATGTGCTCGCTGAGCAGAAGATCAACGGCAACAGGGAACACGACGACACGCCGCTCGCGACGCTCGCGCCTCGCGAGCCCCCTGTCAACAAGCTCGGTTATGGCCTCACTCGCGCGGCTTGCCGAAATCCCAAGCGCACGACAAAGGTCATAGGGACGATACGGCTCCTGGGCTGCTCCCCAGATTGCGGCAGCCTGCGCGTTGGGTGACATCTTGGTCGCGTGATTGCGAAACCGGGCACCGCCCCTCTCCGTGCAGGCTGTGCCCATAAATGGAAGAAAAGCCTGTCTACCTGGGCAGACAAAGGGAATCCCTTGTGCAACTAATGCTTTGCGCTGACGTGCATCGGCATCAGGAAACGAAACGACAACAGGAGTCTCCGCGCGCAAGGATAGCTGACTATAGACTCTCTTAGCCTCGGGAAGCCCGACGTCAGTAGGCAAACTTGCAAGCAAAAACGAAAAACCGCTTGCGTCAACAGCGCGGACCTCAATCGCCCGCAGATGCAGCGGCAAGCGTGCGGATCCAGGCCAAATTTTGGCCTTGGCGGAGAGGCCTAGTGCTTCTTGTAAGTAGATTAGCGCTTCGTTCATTTCCATCGTTTTCGTTTGATTCCAGTTTATATTGGAATTATACATAATTTTCGGAATTAATGAGATTCCGTTCGTGCCTAAGCCTATATTTGAGTTTTCAGAATATCCCAGATCGGCGGGGCGCGGGCGGCCTAGTTTTCAGCTTTAGTTAAATGCCCGGGCTCCGAACCCCGGGCATTCTTATTTGCGCTTGTTGCGGCGCAAATGCCTTCTACCGTCCGCACCGCGCGTGCGCCTACGGACCTTAAACCGAACTTCATACGAGTCAAGAAACGCGATGACGAACGTACCCGCATCGGACGGTGGAGGCTGGCTTCGTGTCCGGCTTATAGGACAAAATGTGTGTCCCGATAGAACATCCGTTTCCATCCATTAATCCAACCAGAACGGGTACGGGTCCCTGTGGTGGAGGTCCTCCCACACGGCCCTGTCGCCCCATTCCGGCCCTCCGTCCTCGCGCGACGGCGAAGCGGAGTAGACGCTGAACAGGAAGTCGATGTCCGCGTCGGTCGGCATCGTGGCGAGTTTCTCTCTCGCCGTCCTCGCGTCCCCCGAATGAGTGTGGCACCACCAGAACACCGCCTTAACGCGCTTGACCGACGTCAGCCCCCGGTGGTTGCGCAGGACGGCCCTCAGCTGCGAGTTCACCCCTCCCTCGATCATGTTGTTGGTCGACGGCAGCGGGCCGGCCTTGGCCAGGGCGGGGTCGAGGTAGGTGAACAGCGTCCCCGCCGACACCAGCGACGACAGCGACGAGCGCGCCCGCCTCAGCCTCTCGTGGGTGTAGACCCTCCTGCCGTCCACCACGGTCCTGT
This sequence comes from uncultured Collinsella sp., assembly GCA_905198825.1. Lineage (GTDB taxonomy): Bacteria > Actinomycetota > Coriobacteriia > Coriobacteriales > Coriobacteriaceae > Collinsella. Next base: position 7,156 of record CAJKEF010000026.1, read on the forward strand.
CCTCCAGGAAGTCGGCCCAGAACCCGCACCAGTCGAGGTAGCGCTCGACCCAGAGCTCGGCCTGGTGCAGCGTCTCGATGCCCATGAGGTCGCGCGCGATGAGGTAGAGCTCGCGCCCCGCCTGGAGCTTCGGCCGCGTCGTCGTGTAGCGCTTGACCTGCGAGAAGGCGTGGAAGGTGCACCTCTGGACCCTGGTGCGCGGCCAGGTCTCGCGCACGGCCTTGGCGAACCCGCTCCCGCCGTCGGTGACGACCACCTCGGGCGCCGGGATCGGCGCCATGAGGGCCGACCACGCCCTCGAGTTCTCCGACCTCGCCATGTACCAGGAGACCACCCGCTCGCCGCTGCAGCATATGAGCACCACGAGGTCGCGCGCGACCCAGATCCCGTCGACGTAGAGCACGCGGTGGAGCTCGCCGTCGGGGACGGGCATCGGCCAGACCTCCCAGAACTCGGCCGTCCTGCGCCTGAAGGACCGCCCGCCGCCCGGCATCGCCGCCTGGGAGTCCTTGGAGAGGAGCCACCCGAGGAACTCGTCCAGCCTTGTCGCCGTGTCGTCGTACCTCACCGTCGTCGACGCGCCGCAGGCCGTGCACCTCCACCGCTGGGATCCCGAGGAAGTCCTGCCGTTGCGCTTGGTCCGACCGCCGCAGTAGGGGCAATAAACGGCCTTCATGGGCACCTCTTCCGAAAGGGTATTTAACGGTTCCGGAAAAGGTTATCTACCAGCGGGAACGATGGGCAACCGGACACACATTCTGTCCGAGCGGTTAAAAGCGGCCACGGAATTTAAACGGCTGAAAAAGGGGCATCGACCTGCGCCGATGCCCCCAACATGGACACACATTTTGTCCTATAAGCCCGTTGTCCCAAAAAAACAGGGCAGACTCCAGTGCGGAGTCTGCCCCGAAAAATGAATGGCAAAGCAAGAACGTGGATGGACGAGAAAAGTGTCCGCAAGTCTCATGGCCATCACATCCCACCTGCCAAAGGGATGGGTGAGCGAGCGTTACTCCTGCTCGGACTCCTCAGCCTGCTTACGGCTGCGGATGAGGTGCGCCACGCCGATGCACAGCACCGCGCCACCAGCGATCCAAGTGAAGGTCACGCCGTTAAGACCGGTGAGGGGAAGGCCGACCTGCTTGGTATTGCCGACGGTGATATTGAAGGTGCCGTCTGAGTTTGTGGTTGTGTCAGCCATGGTCTCAAGCCTGTTATCGCCAACCTTACCCTCGCTATTATCGTTGATGCCAGGAATAAGCTTTTCAGATTCGTCCATACGAAGCTCTAGCTTCTCAACTTTAGCCCCATCTGTTGACATGGTCGGAACAATCTCGAAATCGAACGGCGAGATATTCTCATAACCCTTGAGAGGTTTCTCTTTCACGGTATATTTGCCGGCATCGAGACCCGTCACTGTAAAATGTCCGTCGTTCTCGGTCTTGAATATATATTCAGAGTCGGAGAGGGTGCCGTCATCCTTAACAAACTTACCATTCAAGGTCGGATCGTCTGGTTTATTCACCTGAATGGTAAACTGGGCACCGTTCAGAGCCCGCTCCGTTCCCAAGTCGACCTTATTGATCTTGAGGCCGTAGGTGTAGTCCCTGACAGTGTCGGGCACGGTTTGACCATAGTCAGTGGTCATGGGGTTGTTGGAGTAGTAAAGCGTTACGGTGTTGTAATTGCCCAGCCCGCTATTACTCTTACCGACGACCGCTTTGTCATTGATCTGTGCCGTATAGGAGACAACGATGCAAGAATCCTTGGTGATATTCACGCCTGGGATAGTTTTAAGGTCATTGCAGGTCCATGTCGTCGTAACGCTACCGTCAGATAGATCGGCATCAGAAGACCCCCTGTTAAAGTATGTCGTAATGTCTGTTCCCGTATTGTTCTTATGGTTCGGATCAGCTTTCGCCTCCGTCGGCGAAGCGTACAGATAAACCTTGGCGCTATCCGGCTGCAGCGTCAGGCCCCTGGAAATCTGGTCGGAGAACTCATAGAAATACGAGGCGTATGAGTCATAGTTGTCGGCAATAGTGCCATAGATGTTGTACGTAACATCCTGGCCGATATGCGAATCGGCGGCGTCGCACTCCGCGCCACTCGCGGCACTCACAATCTTCTTCTCGACGGTAGGGATTTTCTTTTTCGGCGTAATATTTACTGAATCCGTGCCGTTCACGAGCTTAAAGATGGGCGAGGTGAAGGCATCGGTCGATTGCTCGACTGCCGAGCCGTCAGCGGGCTTATAGACACCATTGGTGAGGAACAGCCAGTAGCCAGTGCCGAGTCCGGTAAGCTTGTTGCTACCTTGTGCGGTCTTTTCCCAAGTCAAGTTGCTTTCGTTAAGCTTCTTTGCAATTATATTCAGAACATTATCATTTGCGATGTACGAGTCGTCCCCGCTCACCTTGGAATGATCTTTCAACCATTCGGCAGCATCTTGAGCGGTTGTTTTCGAATAGCCAGGCTCCTCCGTCTTGATTGCTTCAAGAACGGCATTCTGAATCGTCGTCTGCTGCTCGCCAGAACCCGCCCATTGAATATTAGTGACACTGGAGCCGTTCACATTAGCCGTAAAGATCCGGATGCCCTTATAGGTCGTAGTCTCTTGATAAGTAGGGTCATTGAAAGTTACGGTCGAACCCGCCGCACCATCAGCAAACGCCATCGTGACCGGGGCCATCACACCGCCGAAGCTCAACGCCGCCGTGAGGCCGGCGGTTACTGCCAGGCGTGCGATGTTCTTGTTCATGCTCATCTTCTTTTCCTCCGTTTTCCGTTTGGTTCTCATTTGATCGGTCATCATCTGTCTGTGTCTTAGCATCTACTTCGCTACGTCTCGCCCCGCTCTCTGTGGGGCTGCCAGCTACTCTTTATGGCTGCCACCTCCCCGCTTGACCAGGAGCGCGACCACGATGAGCGCGGCTCCGGCGACCGCTGCGGCGGCCGCGGCGTACATTGCCATATCGCCAGTCGAGGGCATAAAGCCTCCGGTGGTAATGCTAGGAGGTGTGCCGGTGGGCGTGTTGATGAGCGACGCCTCCAGGCTGCCCGTCAACCCGTCCGCGCTGTCGGCGCGCAGGGGCGACTCGGCCGTGATGGTGAGCTTGGGCTTGGCCGCGGCCACCTGGTCGACGTCCAGGCCCTCGGCCTTGACCGTCACGGAGCGCGTGCCCTCAAAGGCGGTGTAGCCCTTGGGCGCCTTGAGCTCGCGGACCTCCAGCTTGCCCGAGTCCACGCCCGAGACGGTCACTCGGCCGTCCTCGCCCGTGGTGACGGTGGCCTTGCCCTCCGCATCCCACGTGCCGTCGG
>CAJKEF010000027.1 GCA_905198825.1 uncultured Collinsella sp.
CCTCATTGTCGGCGAGTTCACCTGGGATGATGCGGTTGTCGTAGAAACCGGTGATGACCCGCTTGCCCAAGCGACAAATCGCGGGCTGTGCGTTGGCGCGGCACTCCTCAAAGCATTGGCAAATGGTATCGAGGAACCAGCGGTAGTAGTTCTCGTCGAATTTTCCCGTCCACCAGCTGCGGTGGTAAGCGACGATTGAAGTATGGTCGTGCGTCGCCGAGAGCAGGACGCAATCACGGTCAATGCCGTAGCGCTCGGCGAGCATTGTCTTGACTTCCTCGGCCATGCTTTCCTCGAACTCGAGGACATCGGCATTAAAGAGAAACACTTCACGTTCGCCTTGCTGGAAGAGAATGGCGTTGGCGAAGACGTCGTCATGGACGCCCGTCGCAGGTTCAAGACGGTTGGGAAGATTGCGGTAGCCAATCAGGTAGATGTCGCCCTGTGGGGTGATTTTGCGGCGCGCGTGTCCAATGTTCATGCACGTTCTCCTTCTGTGTCACGCCGCATTCAAGGCGGCAATGATGATTTCGACGAGGCGCTCATGGGATCCGGCGGCTAAACCGGAGTTCATGGCCTCATAGGTGATCTTTTCGTACGCGTCGGGAGCCGGTAGGTACTTCTGTCCGCCGTTGACGAGCGTGGCAAAGAACACAGAGCCGGACCGAGCGGCGCGCACAGTGGCGCCGAATGCACTCGAGACCTCGGGTTGTACGCCGACAAGCTCGACGTTTCCCAGCCGGAGCAGATAGACCCTCGTGCGCTGCTCGCCAGCGGCATGAAACTCATACGTTCGGTGCGGAGCCAAAGAGTGAAAATCGGCGCGTGTCTGAGCGGGCAGGAGAACGTCGACCGTGCGGGCATCGATGCCGGTAGCGTCATCCTCACGCGCCATGCGAGCGGTCTCGATTAAAGCATCGCCCAAGGCCTGCCCCTGCTGGTGCAACATGCGGTATCCGTCCTCATGGGCATCGACCGTCTGCTTAACGCCGGCCGCATCGAACATGACGTTCATGGCGCGCTCCGCCGGACTTTGGTCGCCCGCGGCGCCTGGCAGCAACAGGGCAACGCCGCCCAGCTCGCGCTCGAGTGACATGGCGGCAAAACCAAAGAGGTCTCCGCTCGCCATGCGCCTCCCCTCGGAGTCGCGCGACCCGTCGAGCACGGAGGACTGAACGTCCGCCGTCGCGAGCACGGCAACATACTCGCCCCCGGCATCCCTTATGGCGAGTACGGGCATCGTGTGGTCGGCAAACCCCCTGGGATTCGAGCCCAACCACCAGCCGGCAGGCGTCTCGATGTCGCGATTAACGTTCACGGGGCATTCGCCCTCCACAGTGGCGAGAGTGACGGAGCGAATGCCCGCAACAGCGCGCTCGACAGCCGTGCGGGCGGCAGCGACGAGTGCTGCGCGATAGCGCTCGTTGCGATTGCGGGTAGCATCGTCGGCAAGATGCCCGGGAGTGCGGACGTGAGGCATGGAAAACGTGTGGGTAGGAACCACCCAAGAATAAGCACCGCTGCAATTGGCGGCATCCTCAACAATCTCACGCAGATCGGCGAGTAGAGCCGGAGCGATCGAGGTGACCTCAAGCGAAAGGACGCAGGCGCGTCGCCCCGTTCCCTCGATGATAAGGGCACGGGCGAAGACCTCATGACGGAGTTCGTCGAAACCGTCGAACGGCAACACGTCCCCAAGATCGATGGCCACACGAGCGGCCCCAGCCCTCATCTCTCCTTCGTCCATGGCAGATACTCCCCTCTGATTGCCGCTCACTCGACACCGTACAGTTGCTGCGCTGTACCGCCAAGCACAAGGTCGCTGTCTGTATCGCTCAGATTTGCAGCGCGAACGCAGGCGACACCCTCGGTGAGCCACTCGCGTTTAACGGGATAGCTCGTGCCAAAAACAATATGGTCTGCACCCAGCACGTCAACCGCACAGGCGAGGAGTGTCTTGCCCCAAGGCTGAGCATGGGACATGTCGAAATAGATGTTGTTCTCGAGGTGCCTGGAAACGGTCTCGGTATCGACCTGAAAACGGCCAGAAGCATCAGGGCGCTTGGGGCCATGAGGCAGCAGCATCTCCTTGAACGCAAAGTATGCGCCGCCGAGCATGGAGTGGACCATCTTGATATTGGGGTAGCGCTCAAAGAAATCACCAAAGATCTCTCGGCCGATCGCCGTAGTTTGGTCGACGCAGCGGCCATAAGAGCGGCGAAGGTTGTCGTACGCGAGAAGCGACTCGTTCTCGACCGGCACGGGAACATGGTGCACGTAAACGGTGACATGGCGTTCGTTCAGGTGCTCGAAAAAGCTCGAGAAGACCTGGTCGTCGAGATAGCGCTTACCGTAGTGAGCGCAGAGCTGCACACCCGCAAAACCATCGTCGAGCCTGCGGTCGAGCTCCTCCAAATTCGCTTTGGTGCCAAAGGGCGGCACAGCGACAAGCGGAATCAGACGACCACTTGACGCCTTCGCGTCAGCAGCCATACCGTCGTTGAAACGCCGGCACATCTCGAGCGACATCCACTCGTGACAGCCGGGGAGCTTGAGGATCGCCTTGTCGACCCCCGCCTCATCCATATCGGCCAAGCGCTTCTCGAGGGTGTAGTCGCCCTCAATGTAGTTAAGACCCGGAGAACCGGCGGGCATCTCGATCACGATCTGTCGTTTGCCGGCGGAATTCATGGTCAGATAGCCTTCGGTGTCATAGGCGCGGGGTACCTCGGCCAAAAACTGTTCGCAGAGCGTCTCGTCATGAAAGATGCGCTCGTCGAACCAGTAGGAATTTGCATCGATAATCATTGGTTGGAACCGCCTTTCATCTTGTTGAAAACATTCTAGAAAAGCAGGTACCCGGACATCAATTCCAGCTTAAGCCCATTGTATTCCATTTTGGAATAGAACTAGCCGCTCACGCGCGAACCTCGCCCGCTCAACGAGACAAGCGCTAACAGCACGGGCTTAGACAGAAAACGGTCGGCCCGCATCCGTTGCGGGCCGACCGTTTCATTACAGGCTACCTTTGCCGTTACGCCTGGCGGTAATGGTCAAAGAAGTCGGCGAGGTCTTCGAGGGACTCTTTGAGTACTTCCATGCGCGGCAGGTACACGATACGGAAGTGGTCGGGCTCAGCCCAGTTGAAGCCGCCGCCGCGCGTGATCAGGATCTTCTTCTCGTGCAGCAGGTCAAGGGCGAACTGCTCGTCATCGGTGATGTTGAACTTCTTCACATCCATCTTGGGGAAGATGTAGAACGCCGCGCGCGGCTTAACCACCGAGATGCCGTCAATCTTGTTGAGCGCCTCATACACAAAGTTGCGCTGCTCGTAGACACGGCCGCCAGGACGGATGTAGTCGTTAACGGACTGATGACCACCGAGTGCCGTCTGAACGATCGACTGAGCCGGCACGTTGGAGCACAGGCGCATGTTGGAGAGCATGTTGATACCCATGATGAAGTCGCTCATGCAGCGCTGGTTGCCCGAAAGCACCATCCAGCCAATACGATAGCCCGCAATCATGTGCGACTTGGAAAGGCCGCTAAAGGTGACACAGGGCAGATCGGGAGCGAGCGAGGCAATCGAGACGTGCTCATAGCCGTCCATGCACAGGCGGTCGTAAATCTCGTCTGCAAAAATCATGAGCTGGTGCCTGCGCGCAACCTCAACGATGCCCTCGAGCACCTCACGCGGATAGACGGAACCCGTGGGGTTGTTAGGGTTGATGATGACGAGGGCCTTGGTCGCGCTCGTGATCTTGGACTCCATATCCTCCAGGTCGGGATACCAATCCGCCTGCTCATCACACAAATAATGTACGGGATGACCGCCGGCAAGGGTTGCGCACGCCGTCCAGAGCGGATAGTCAGGGCTGGGGATCAGAATCTCGTCGCCATTGTCGAGCAGCGCGTTCATCGAAAGCTGAATGAGCTCGGACACGCCGTTGCCCGTGTAGATATGCTCCATCTGAACGTTGGGCAGGCCCTTGATCTGCGAATACTGCATGATCGCCTTGCGCGCGGAGAACAGGCCGCGCGAGTTGGAATAGCCTTCGCAGTCGGGCAGCTGCTGGCGCATGTCCTTGATGACCTCATCGGGCGTGCGGAAACCGAAGGGCGCCGGGTTACCGATATTGAGCTTGAGGATGCGCTCGCCCTCGTCCTCCATACGGGCAGCCTCGTCGACGACGGGACCGCGCACGTCATACAGGACGTTATCGAGCTTGGTGGATTTAGAAAAAGTACGCATGGTGGTGCTCCTTGCAATTTGAGCTGAGGGATGGGGTTCGGGCTTGGAATCGTTGCGGGGTGATGATGCCTCGCCTTGATCGGCGTCGCCGGCAAGCAGCCAGGTAACATCGACCTCCAAAATACGGGCGAGCAGCTCTGCCACATCGCGCCGCGGGATCGTCTTGCCGCTCACATATTGGCTCATCTGACTCTTGCCGAGTTTTTTGCCGAGCATCTCCGATGCGCGGATTACATCCGACTGGCGAACGTCGCGATCGGACATGGTCTGTCGCAGGCGATCGCTAAACGTCTCTTGGGCCATTAGAACCTCCTTGCTGGCAAAGTTCAATTTATAGAACACAAATTGAACCTGAGTTCAATTTAGGCAGCAGTATAGCGCGGCGCATTATCCGAAAGTTCAATTTCATAAGAAAATGTACCGAACCCCGAGAATTGTCCCAAAGTAGACAACAGGTACGCGCTTTTAGAGATATTCAAGGAAACGAGCCGCCGCAAGCGAAACGTCAGCGGTGCGGTATATGGCGTTGATCTGCCGATGAGGATGTCCCTCGAGCGGGCGCACGGCAACATCGAACTGGCAGCGGCGCAAGATGAGCGCGGGAAGAATGCTCACGCCCAGGCCGTCCTCGACCATGGCCATAATCGCATAGTCATCCCAGGTCGACAGCTTGGAGCACACCGTCAGCCCCGCCCGACGGAACAGCGGCGTAATCTCGTCATCGGTACCGCGTTCCAGCAGAATAAACTGCTCGTTGGCTAAATCGGCAAGAGAAACGACCTCCGCGGTGGCAAGCGAGGAGTCCGCTGGCACCACGGCCATCAACTCATCTTGCACCAACGGCCGCGACGCCATGCCGGCGCCGCGTGGCTCGCGCGGAATAAAGCCCAGGTCGCAGCGGCCTTCCGCCACCCATTGCTCAATCTCGGAGTAATCACCCATCAGCAGCTCGTAATCGACATCCGGATGATCGGCGCGAAAGCGCGCAATCACCGGCGGCAGCACGTGGGTCGCCACACTCGAAAACGTACCGATGCAGATTTTGCCGCGCATGAGCCCACGCATCTCATCCACCCGTCGCTGCAAACGAACAAATTCCTCGCACAACGCCTCGACCGCCGGCATAACTTGCCGCCCATCGGCAGAAAGCACTACGCCCTCGCGGCTTCTATCGAGCACTTTAAAGCCCCAGTCGGCCTCGAGATCGGCCACCATACGGCTCACGCCCGACTGCGAATAGCTCAGCCGCTCGGCGGCGCGCGTAAAACTGCCAGCGCGCACGGTCTCGAGCAGGACCTGCATCTTTTGAACATTCGTTTCCACGGCACCCCTCCACCTATGCATGAGCTTTTGTCATGTTATCTATGCATTATATTCGCTTTTCTTCTATATCCAGTTCACCCATAGTGAACATGCTCGGATATAGAGGGGATGGAAGCGCATGAACAACGGACTGTTTACGTACTTAGCAGCATTGCTATTGTTTGGCTCCAACGGCATCATCGCCGCTGCCATCGCGCTGCCGAGCTCCGATATCGTGCTACTACGCACGTTTTTGGGCGCACTCTCGCTTGTCACCATCCTCGCCATCACCCAACGCCATAAGCTGCAGGCGCCATCTCGTCCCCGCGAAGCCGCGGCCCTCCTCCTCTCGGGAGCCGCGCTGGGCGCCAGCTGGATTTTTCTGTTCCGCGCCTACCAGACGATCGGCGTCGGCGTATCCTCCCTGCTGTACTACTGCGGCCCCATCATCGTTATGGCCCTCTCCCCGCTCATCTTTGGCGAAAAGCTGACCGGCGGCAAAATCGCCGGGTTTATCGCCGTTGCATGCGGCGCTTTTCTCATTGCAGCGCAAGGTCTGGGCGGCAATATGCCCATTGCGGGCATCGTCTGTGGAATCGCCTCGGCCTTCTGCTATGCATTGATGGTCATCGCCAGCAAGGGTGCGCCGCACATCGAGGGCCTCGAGAACTCCGCGCTCCAGGTGAGCGCCGCCTTTGTGACCGCACTGGTCCTCACGCTCATCACGCAGGGCGCTCCCTCGTTCCTGTCCGCCGGCGTCGCCGCCAGTATTGATTGGCGCGCCGTCGTCATGCTCGGCGTCGTCAACACCGGCATTGGTTGCCTGCTCTACTTTAGCGCCGTCGCCAAGCTGCCCGTCCAGACCGTCGCCGTCGTCGGCTACCTCGAGCCGCTTTCGGCGGTCGTGTTCTCGGCCGTCCTTTTGGGCGAAGTCATAACACCGGTCCGCCTGATGGGCGCCGCACTTATCATCGGCGGCGCGCTCTTTTGCGAATTCGCCGGCAAACGCGCAGGCGCCAAGGCTGGCATAGCCCAGACAGCACGTGCTTAAAAGCCCCTGCTTTGAAATGCTACCTGCGTACATAAATAATCCTCAGCTGGGGATTATTGTCTAAAATAACCTGATGTGCCAAACTGCTCTTGTATGTATAAAGACGGCATAAAGGTTATCTGTCCTAGACGGATAACCGGATGTCCAAGGGAGTCCACGTGGCACATAACAAACTGGAGGCAAGCCCCCAAGATCAGCGTGGTCAAGGCGGGCATGGAGCCATTCCCCTCTCCGCTGGCATGCTGCTCGTAACGCTCGGCGTCGTCTACGGTGACATCGGCACGAGCCCCATGTACACCATGAAATCAATCGTTGCCAACAACGGCGGCATCGGTACCGTCAGCGAGGACATGATCCTGGGCGCGCTTTCGCTCGTCATCTGGACCATGACGCTCGTGACCACGGTCAAGTACGTGGTAATCGCCATGAAGGCCGACAACCACAACGAAGGCGGCATCTTCGCCCTGTTTAGCCTGGTGCGCAAGGTGGCACCGTGGCTGATTCTCCCCGCCATGATCGGCGGTGCTGCGCTGCTCGCCGACGGCATCCTCACCCCCGCTGTCACGGTCACCACAGCCATCGAGGGTCTGCGCACCATCGAATGGGGCCATGCGTTGCTGGGCGACGGCCAAACCAACGTCATCATCATCACCATCATCATTATCTGCGGCCTGTTTGCCATGCAGCGCGCCGGTACCTCGTCGATCGGCAAGCTGTTCGGCCCGCTCATGACACTATGGTTCCTGTTCCTGGCGGGCGCCGGCCTGTTCAACATGCTCGGCAACCTATCCATCCTGCGCGCGCTCAACCCCATCCGCGGCATCATGTTCCTGTTCTCGCCCATCAACCACTCGGGCATCATGGTGCTCGGCTTCGTCTTTCTGTCGACGACCGGCGCCGAGGCGCTCTACTCGGACATGGGCCACGTGGGCAAGGCAAACATCTATGCATCCTGGCCGTTTGTTAAGGCGGCCCTTATCCTCAACTATCTGGGTCAGGGAGCTTGGCTGCTCGCCAATAACTCCAACCCCCAGATGCTCGCGATGGATATCGTCAACCCGTTCTACATGATGCTTCCCGAGCCCCTGCGCCCCTTTGCCATCGTGCTTTCGGCCGTAGCGGCCATCATCGCCTCGCAGGCGCTCATCACCGGCTCGTTCTCGCTGGTATCCGAGGCAACCCGTCTCAATCTCATGCCGCACCTGCGCATCCACTACCCCAGCGACACCAAGGGCCAGCTCTATATTCCGCTCGTCAACAACATCATGTGGGTCGGCTGTATCTTCATCGTGCTGCTGTTCCAAAACTCCGAGCGCATGGAGAGCGCCTACGGCCTCGCCATTACCGTGACCATGCTCATGACCACGACGCTTTTGACGAGCTACATCGCCGGCATCCTCAAGCACAAGCTGGGTGCCTGCGTCTTCGCCCTGCTCTTTGGTGCCATTGAGCTGTGCTTCTTCGCCTCGTGCCTCACCATGTTCTTTGACGGCGGCTACGTCATGATCTTCCTGGCCGCGCTGCTGTTTGGCCTTATGTATGTGTGGCGCCGCGGCACCGCCATCGAGCGCACGCAGACGATCCTGCTGCCCGTCTCCAAGTACATCGATCAGCTCAACCGCCTGCGCAACGACGAGACCTACCCCGTGCTCGCCGACAATCTGGTGTTCCTCACCAACAGCCCCGATCCGCTCACACTCGACCGCGACGTGCTCTATTCCATCCTGGACAAGCACCCCAAGCGCGCCAAGGCATATTGGTTCATCAACGTGCACGTTACCGACGAACCCTATACGCACGAGTATTCCGTCGAGACCTTTGGCACGGACTTTTTGTTCCGCGTGCGCCTGGACCTGGGCTTTAAGGTCAACCAGCGCGTCAACGCCTATCTGCGTCAGATCGTCGGCGACTTGATGGCATCGGGCGAGCTGCCGCCGCAACATCACACCTACTCCATCTACGAGACGCGCGGCAACGTAGGCGACTTCCGCTTTTGCATGCTGCGCAAGATGCTTGCCCCCGAAACGGACATCAACCGCAATGACCACCGCGTGATGGCCATCAAGTACGCCGTCCGCCGCGCCTGCGGAAGCCCGGCACGCTGGTACGGTCTCGAGAACTCGGCCATCATCATTGAGTACGTACCGCTCTTTGCCCGCATGCGCCCGGCCGTTAAGCTCGTGCGCACCCAGGTGCCGCTCGAGGTTCAGATCGAAGAGGCCGAGGAAATGGAAGTCGACATCTTCTCGGACGACTTGGTCAACGGCAACGAAGCCGGTAAGGACATGAACGTCGATCCCACCGAGTTGCTCGAGAGCGTCGCCGATACGCCCGAACAGCAACAGCTCGACGGTCTCGAGAACGAACAACTCAACGACGCCAACTTCTAGCGGCGCCATAAATCAACGACAGCGGCCCTGCGTCTCACGATCTGCCAGGGCCGCTTTTGTCTACGTTTTTGGCCAGGTAAAACACCTTTGAGGCTTTACCTGGACGTAATCGTAGACTGCTATTCGGCATTTCCGGGGCTAGACAACCGCCTGGCCCCAATCGGTCATATAACCCTAGCCCACATTGAAATGCCATCGAAAAAGAAGCAGGCTATAGAGACTGGTCTCTCACCCACTCGATGAGTTCGGGAATCGCATAAGCGTATTGCCAGGTAAAGTTATGAGTGTTTCCACCCTGGACCGTCTTGTCGGTGCTATCGAGAGTTCCCTTCTCTACATGAAGGAAAACGACATGCGCCCCATCGGTCACCGCTTGTTTACAGGCCGAGGAGCAGACATCCGAGAGCTCGACCATAAGCTCATCGAGCGTCTTCTGGCTGCTAGCCGCCTTGGCTCCTTCCTGGTTACCCGAAGGGTTTTTCTCTCCCGTTGCGTCGTAATCAACCCACAGGCCACTCGTATGTCCTTCGCCGTCATAGTTATAGGCGCAATTCAGCTGCTTCTCAACATAAGGAATTCCGATACTCGCGACACCCTTCTCGGGATCCGTCATGCCGCCATAGGAATTGGAATCGTCTTCAGAAACGAATATCACCATGGGCGTCTTGGCAATCGGAGTCATGTTGCCTTGCCCGGCAACGAGCATAAGCGCTGCAAAGGAATTGTCATCGGGATGCTTGGAGGCATATTCGATGAGGGCCATGCACCCGGCAGATTCGCCCGTCCCGTAAATGCGATCCGGATCGATTGAGTAACCCTGGTCGATCAGGTCCTCGATTACATGCAGGCAAGTCTCGATATCGCAACAAGTTCCAGCGATCGTCAGCACAAATTGTGACCCATCAGCCCAGGCAAGGGCTCCCAGACCTTGACGAAGATTCACCCTCACATCGCAGGTGGTTACCCCCGCATCCGGCAGGAAGAGCGTGATGGGGTATTTCTTTGCCTTGTCGTAGTCGTCAGGCTGTGCCAAGGCAAACGAAGCATGGAATCCAGTTTTGGGGTCATCGTAGGTCCCTGCAACAAACTTGTCTGCCTCGGAGTTGAGAACAGTCGAAGCCACGAGATATCGGGAGGATGTCTCGTCGCCTGTAAGCTTTTTACCTGCAGAATCCTTGAGATCCTTTATTTGGGCGATTTTGACGC
>CAJKEF010000028.1 GCA_905198825.1 uncultured Collinsella sp.
GAACCCCGAGCCATCATCTCGTCGACGCATGGGATGCAAAATCCGGTCGCGCTCGTCAAACGGCATTGCCAGGCGATGCCGTCCGCGGGCGCACAGGGCACGCGCCGCGCACGGATGCCCCGGCACCGGCAACTCGGCCGCCACGCGACCATCCTCAACGCGTGCCGCAAAGGCGCAATCGGCATAGCATCCCCCGCATGTGGTCACCACGGCGCGACCGTCACGTTCCACAGCAGATGCCATCTCGATTACCCCTTTCACAAGCCAAACACAACAGCCCGACAACGAGTCCCAAACCCAAAAAGCCTCCCGCACGGCAACGCCCCGCGGGAGGCCCAACGTCAAACAGACGGTACCTTACGCCTCGGACTTCTTAGCGTAGATAAACCAGTAGCCGAGCGCGACCAGAACCGCGCCGCCCACGATGTTGCCAAGCGTGGCGGCGGACAGGTTAAACGCAATGCCCGCGGCGTTGAGCGCATCGGCGCCGGCGACCTTGGCACCGTAGCCGCATGCATGCATCACGGCGCCCATGGGCAAAAAGTACATGTTGGCGACGCAGTGCTCAAAACCGCAGGCCACAAAGGCGGCGATGGGCAGCAGAATGCCCACAACCTTATCGACCACGGTCCTGCCGGCGGTACCGATCCACACGGCCAGGCACACAAAGATGTTGCACAGGATACCGCGGAAGAAGATCGTCACCCAGTCGACCGTCACCTTGCCGGCGGCGACGCTCACCATGGAATTGGCGACCGCCTCGCCGTTGAGCTTGTAAATGCCGGCCATGTACACCAAAAAGACGATGAACAGAGCACCGGCAAAGTTACCGACCCATACGACGACCCAAGCCTTGAGCATCTGAGCCAGGGTGATCTTTTTGCTCTTGAGCGCGCAGACCATAAGAGAATTGCCGGTAAACAGCTCGGCGCCGCACACCAGCACGAGCACCAGGCCCAGGCAAAAGCACAGGCCGCCCACGACGCGCTGGGCGCCCCAGCCCAGCGTGCTATCGCTCAAGAACACGGTAAAGAACAGGCCGCCGAAGGCAATAAACGCACCGGCGAACATTGCCAACAGAAAGGCCTTTGCGACCGGCAGGTTGGCCTTGGTCACGCCGGCGGCCTCGGTCTTGGCCTCGATCGCGGCGGGCGCCAGGCAATCGGGAGCGGGATACTCCACCTTGGAATCTGCCATGTCAATCACTTCTTTCCTAATCAACAGGGACAAGCGCTCCTATTGCTCTTGCCCCAAGCGGACAAAGTGGGAAAAGTCGTTGGCGGCTACGGCGTCGTACACGGCGTCGACGGCGTCAAAGACTTCCGGGGACATGGGGTTGTAGAACTCCGTGTCGCCCGGCTGAATCCCAACGAAGACGATATCATCACACGATTGCTCAATCTCTTCGATCAGAATCGACAAAGGAAGCGAATGCGTGGTGAACATCGACTTGCGGGCCACATCGCGCTTGTCGAGCAAACGGATGGACCCGACGGGCAGCGCCATGTCGGCAGCATCGACCAAGACCAGACGCGGCGGACGCTCACGCTTGACCTCGATGATGTCGTCCTCGGGCGTTTGGCCTCCGTCGATGGTGTACCAACCGGCGATGGGCGCGTCCTCCATCTTTTTGGAGAGCACGGGGCCGGCGGCATCGTCGGCACGCAGTACGCTTCCCGCCGTGAGCACGATACCCGCAAACGGAGCGCCGTTCACACGTCCATCCACAACGCGACCCATTACTGCAACCTCCCCGTCAGATACACGCCCGACACATCGCGCACGCGCTCAACCAGATCGCGAAACTTCATCAGAAACGCGACCTGCTGGGCATGCAGGCCAAAGTCGTCGTCGAACACCGAGATGCCGGCCTTGGCCGACCCGCGAAAACCGCGCTCGTCGAGCAACGCATCGCAGGCCTCGAGCAGCGACGGCACCGCCGCCTTGTCGAGCTGGCACTCGCCAAAGGAGCGGATGGCCTCAAACTTGGTTTTGGCCTCTCCCTCCGGCAGCGCGTCGACGAGCGAATAGAACACATCCACCGGCACCGACAGGCGCGGCTCAAAGCAGTCGAGCACGCCGGTGTGGTGGCCCACGGCGAGCGTGTAGTACAGCACGTCGCAGGCCTCCTGGGGAACGTCTTCCTCGGTCTCCACAAACTTACGCGTGAGCTCATAGAAGACCACCTGGTCGGGCGCATGGCCCAGGCAGGGGTCGGCGACGCCCTCGGCAGCCTCGTCGCTTGCGCGCGAGGCATCGCCAAAGGAGCCGCCGAGCATGCCGGGGCCCGCAAAGTAACCAGAGCGGTCCGTGAGCTCCATCTAGCGACCTCCGGCCAGCACCAGATCCTGCAGCGCCGAGTACACCTCGACGCGGCGCGGATCGTCCTGTTTGTCGATGAGCAGCGCCATGGCACCGCGGATATCGCCCTTGGGCGCTCCCTCGAGCGTATCCATAAACTCATTGGCCAGGTCGCGGCCGTAACGGTAGCCGCTCATGGCGCGAGCTTCGCGCTCGATGGCAACGCGCAGCTTGTACGGCACGCCGGGGTGCAGGATATCGGCCTGCTCGCCGGCGGCTTCCACCGTGGTCTCGGCATGGAGCTTTTGGTCTAGCAGACCGAGCGCCATGGCAAAGCCGTAGATGGTCTGCGCGGGGCTGGGCGGGCAGCCGGGGATGTAGACGTCGACCGGCAGAATCTTGTCCGTGCCGCCCCAGACGCAGTAGTTATCGTAGAAGATGCCACCGGTGCAGCCGCACGCGCCATAGGACACCACGATCTTGGGATCGGGTGCGGCCTCAAAGGCGCGCAGGGCCGGCATGCGCATGGCACGCGTCACGGCACCGGTGTACAGCAGCACATCGGCGTGACGGGGCGAGGGCACGACCTTGATGCCAAAGCGCTCGACGTCGAAGACGGGCGTGATAGAACCGAAGATCTCGATCTCGCAGCCGTTGCAGCCGCCGCAGTCAACACGGTAGACGTACACCGAGCGCTTGATCTTCTTAAGAAGGGTCGCCTTAGCCTTCTCGATGCTCTCGTCGAGCTCGATCTTGGTCGGGCGGTACTGGAGCCGCTCGGGCAAAAGCGTGGGTTCGGCCATGGTTACTCCTCCTTCGTATCAAAATCCATGATGATGCCCTCGACCGGCGCAGGACCGGAGGGAATCTCGGGCGCATCGGGGTTGAGCTCGCGGTCGATATACTCCGGGTTCACGCCGTGGCCGCCAAGATACTCCATGCCGGGGCCCTGGGGCTCACCGGACGCAAGCGTCTCGTTGGCGACCATGCCGTGCGCGTTACCGGTCTTGACGGCCGAGGCGGCGCGCAGGGCGTCGAGCTCGCGCTTGCACTCCTGGCACATACCGACGGTACGGGCGGCCTGCTCGGCCTCCATGCCGCCGGCCTTTTGCAGCAGGCGCTTGGCATAGTCGATCTCCTTGTGCGGGGCAAACGGCTTGCCGCAGCGCGAGCAGTGCTCGAGCGAATAGACGCTCTTGCTGGTGAGGTCGTCCTTGCTCATGACGGCCAGCTCAAACTCCTCGGTGAGCTTGATGGCCTCCATGGGGCAGGCTTCCTCACAGCGACCGCAAAAGATGCAGCGGCCGTAGTCGATCGACCAGGTGATGGTGTCGGCCGCAAGGTCGGTGTCCATGCGAATGGCATCGGCCGGGCACGCCACGCCGCAGGCACCACAGGCAATGCAGAGCTCGGCGTTGTGCTCGGGCTTGCCGCGCATGTCCTTGTTGGTGGGGAACGGCGCAAACGGGTACTTGACCGTCGCGTCGCCGGCCTTGGCGTTAACCTTCCAAAGCTTCAGCATATTAGAGCGCCTCCTCATCGAGCGGAGCGGCCATGGTGCCCTCGCCCGCAAGCGGCGACTTGTCGCGCCAGACGTTCTCGAACTGCTCCTTGTCGAGCACGTGGTCGCGCTTGGCGGCGACATCGGTCACCGTCACGCGATCGGTGCAGGAGTAGCACGGGTCGAGCGAACCGACGATCAGCGCCGCGTCGCCCACGGTGTTGCCGCGGAACATGTAGCGCAGGACCGGCCAGTTGCTGTACGTGGCCGCCTTGGCGCGCCAACGGTAGCACTTCTGGTTGTTGCCGAGCATGGCCCAGTGCACGTCCTCGCCACGCGGAGCCTCGGTGGCGCCGATGGCGTACTTGTGCGGGGTGTACTCCCAATCCGTGGTAAGGATGGGGCCCGACGGGCAGTTCTCGAGCATGGTCTCGATCATGTCGATCGAATCGTAGACCTCCTGGATGCGAACGGCGGTACGGCCAAAGGCATCGCAGGTGTCGGCCGTAGCGGCGTGCATCTTCTGGACATCCGGATCGGCGTAGCCGTCGAAGGGATGGTCAAAGCGCACGTCGCGGGCATAGCCCGAGCCACGCATGAGCGGGCCGACCGGCGAGAAGTCGCGAGCGATCTTGCGGTCCAGAATGCCGATACCGCTCGTACGCTCAATAAAGTTGGGCGTGGAGAGCAGCATATCGACGAGTTCCTGAACCTCGGAGCGCAGCTGGTGGATGGTCGTGAGCGTGGAGAGCTTCTGCTCGGCCAAAATGTCGCGACGCACGCCGCCGATCACGTTGAGGCCGTAGGTCTTGCGGTGACCGGAAAGCTTCTCGGCCAGGTCCATGGACTTCTCGCGGACGCGGAAGAACTGCTGGAAGCCGGAGTCGAAGCCCGTGTAGTGCGACGCCAGGCCAATGTTGAGCAGATGCGAGTGCAGGCGCTCGACCTCGAGCATGATGGCGCGGATGTACTGGGCGCGCGGCGGGACATGAATGCCCTGGGCGCGCTCGACGGCCTCGGCATAGGCCACCGAGTGGGCGCAGCCGCAGATGCCGCAGATGCGGTCGGCGAGGAACGTCACGGCGTCATAGTTCAGGCGCGTCTCGGCGACCTTCTCCATGCCGCGGTGCACGTAGAACAGACGGTAGTCGGCGTCGACGATCGTCTCGCCCTCAACGAACAGGCGGAAGTGGCCGGGCTCGTCGGAGGTAATGTGCAACGGGCCCATGGGGACGAGCGTCGTCTCCTTGCCCTTGGTATCGGCCAAGAACTCGTAGTTTTCCATGTCGCTCGCGGGAGCGGGACGGAAGCGGTAGTCCATGGAGTCCTTGCGCAGCGGGTACAGGCCGCTGGGCCAATCGTCGGGCAGCACCAGGCGGCGACGATCGGGCAGGCCCTCGGGGATCAGGCCGAACATGTCGCGCAGCTCGCGCTCGCCCCACACGCAGGCGGGGACGAACGGCGTCACGGACGGGAACGTCATCTTGGCGGGATCGACCTCGATGCGCACGGTAACCCAGCCGGGGTCCTCCCCCTCCATGGAGATGACGTAGTACACGGCGTAACGGCCGCACAGGCTGCGCTCATCGTTGCCGATGATCACGGGAATCCAGCCGTAGCGCTCGTAGTACAGGTAGTGGACGGCCTCGGGCAGCTTGTCCTGCTTGACGGTGATCGTCAGCTGGTCCTCGCACTGCCACTCGACCTTCTCGATGCAGCCCGGAACAGCGCGGCGCAGGGCCTCGACATGGCTCTCGCAGCGACGGGCATACACCTTGTTCTCAGTTTCAATCATTCGTTACTCCACCTCGCTCTGAGCGGTCTCGGTACCGAACACAGCGCGGTACATCGGCGTCGCGTGAAGTTCCTCGGTGCTCTGCTCGAGCACGATGCCGGTCGCGGTCTCCACACCGTGCACGAGAGGCAGCGGGGTGGCGATGCCAAACCACAAGATCATGACGGCCAGGATGATTTCGGGGATAAGCATGAGCGCCGGGGCCTCATGCTTGCCCATGCCCTGGGGCGCATGGCCGAATACCGACTTGAGTGCGATGCGGGTGAGCGCGGAGATGGCCACGGTAAGACCGAGGGCGACCACGACGACCAGCCACATGGGACCGGCGGTAACACCGGCGACAAAAGTCAGGAACTCGGAGATAAACATGCCGAAGGGCGGGAAGGCACCAAGACCGAGCAGCGCCAGGACGGCGAGCGCGGCGGTTGCGGGGGCAACCTCGACGACGCCCTGGATCTTGGCCAGGCTACGCGTGCCAAAAGCGTGCTGGATGTTGCCGGACACGCAGAAGGCGAGCGTCTTGGTAAAGCCGTGGAACACGCAGTGCAGCAGGGCCGCGGCGATACCCAGCGGGCCTCCGATACCCAGGCACAGGGCGATAACGCCCACGTTCTCCACAGACGAGTACGCAAAGCGGCGCTTGAGGTCGTCCTGGCGAAACATCGAAAGTGCCGCCACCAAAATGGACAGCGTGCCGACGATCAACAGCAAAAGTTGCGGATACTCGGCGCCCACGGCCTGGATGGTAAAGCCGTAGAAGCGCATGATCACAAGCATGGCGCACTTAAGCAGCACGCCCGAGAGCAGGGCCGAGACAGGGCTCGGGGCCTGGGAGTGGGCATCGGGCAGCCAAGTGTGCATGGGGAACAGGCCGGCCTTGGTGCCAAAGCCGATCACGATAAACGCAAAGGCGAGGCGCATGAGCGTCGGGTCGAACTGGTCGGCATACGGCAGCACGCACGACAGGAATGCGGCCTCGTGGGCGTTGGGAATCACGTCGGCGGCGTTGGCGTAGATCAGCAGTGTACCGAACAGGCCAAAGGCCACGCCGGCGGTGCAGACCATCGCGTATTTCCAAGACGCCTCGAGCGCCTGCTTGTTCTTGTAGATGCCCACGAGGAACACGGTCGACAGCGTGGTGGCCTCGACCGCCGCCCAGGTGAGGATGATGTTGTTGGACAGGCAGGCGAGCAGCATCGTGAAGACGAACAGGCTGAACAGCGCGTAGTACTGCTTGGTGCGCTCGGCCGGCATGGTCTTCTCCTCGATATCGATCTTGATATAGGAGATGGAGTACACGCCGGTGATGAACCCGATGATGCCTACCAGAAGGACGAAGATCGACGAGAGCGAATCGAGATGGAGCCACAGGCCCAAAGCGTCGATATTCTGCCCGCTCGAGAGCATGGTTCCCGCGGTGACGACCGAAAGGACAAGGGTCGCCGCGACGGAGATGGTGTTGAGCCCCGCGAAGACGTTGTAGGACGTCGTCTTGGGGAGCGCAGCCATAATCAGGGAGAACACGAGAGGACAAGCGAGCAGGGCGACCGTCAGCATTGAAACATCCATGGCCTACCCCTTCAATTCGGTCAGGTCGTGGGAGTCGAGCGACTTGGTGTCGTTCCAAATCCTCACGACGACGGCGGACATGATGATGACGGCGAAGATGGCGTCGGTGGCGATGCCGATCTCGATGATCTCGGGGGCCGTGGGCGCGAGCAGAGCGAGCGTCACGTGGCTACCGTTCTCCATAAGGCAGTACCCGAAGATCTGCTTGAGGATGTTGCGCTGGGAGATGATGCACGTGAGGCCGACGAAGAAGTGCGCGAAGCTGATGGCGAGGGCCGGAGTGGCCACCTCGGCGGTGGGCAGGCTCAGGCGCGTGACCACCGCGAAGCAGACGGCCACCTCCAGACCGGTGAGGATGATGGTCCAGGCCGGCTTGATGGAGGAGGTCAGCGTGCTATCGACAGGCGAACCCATCTTCTTGTAGGCACGGTTGAGAATGAACGGAACGAGGATCACCTTGGTGACGAAGGCCGACGCGGCCCACATGAGAAGCTCGGTGGCACCGGTGGTGAGGCCCAGGGTGAGCAGCACGCCCACCAGGACAACCGACTGGATCGCGTACCACTTGATGGCGGACGGGATGGTCTTCGAGACGACCACCATGGTGGAGGTCACGATCAGAAGACCGCCCAGGATATTGACTAACGAATAACCCATGTCCTACCTCCTAACCCATCCAACTAGAGGACAGAGGACCGGCGACGACGACCATGATCATGAGGACGACGAACACGAACGCCATGGCGCGCGGAAGGGGCTGGCCGGCGGCCACGGTCTCGCTCGGCTCACCGGGCAGGACCTTACCCATCCAACGCAGGAACCATGCGAAGGTGGCGACGGTCTCGACGACCATGACGCACACGAGGACGAAGATGACCGTGTTGGAAGCACCAACCGCGAAGCCACCGGAAATGATCTGGAACTTGGAAAAGAACGTGCTCATGGGGGGCACGCCGGCGATAGCGGTCGCGGCGACCGCAAAGCCCACGCCCGTGACCGGGTACTTCTTCATGAGGCCCTGGATCTTGGGCAGCATACGGGTTCCCAGCGTGAAGCTGAGAGAGCCAGCGATGAGGAAGAACAGGGTCTTGGTGAACGCGTGGTTGAAGATGTGCTCGACGGCGCCGTTAAACGCCATCTGGCTTCCGAACACGGAGAGGCCCAGGCCAAAGAACACGTAGGCGAGCTGCGCGATCGTCGAGAAGGCGAGCAGGCGCTTCATATCCTTCTGGGGCAGGTACATGAGGAAGCCGAAGAGCATGGTCACGACGGCGTCGATGATGGCGACCCAACCGACGATCTCGGGGATATCGCCGGCGCTCGCAAGAGCGCGGGCGAACACGCACACGCCGACCTTAACCATGGACGCGCCATGAAGGTAGGCGGAAACGGGCGTGGGGGCCTCCATTGCGGAGGGCAGCCACATGTAGAGCGGGAACTGGGCGGACTTGGCCCAAGCAGCGAACAGGATGAGCAGCAGCACGACGGTCTTCATACCGGAATCGAGCTGGGAGATCGCGCTCAGCGCGAACGTGCCGGTTCCGGCGAACAGGAAGGCCGCGCCGATGTAGAGTCCCAGAGCGCCGATATGGGTGATGATGAGCGCCTTCATACCGGCCTTCTTGGCCGTGGGCGTCATGTAGTAGCTGATGAGGCCCCAGGAGCACACACCGGTGATCTCGAAGAAAACGAGCTGGCCGACGATGGTGGAGCTGTAGGCGAGACCGGCCATGGCGCCGATGAACGTGGAGAAGTACACGTAGAAGCGACGACGGGGCGCGTCGGGATGCTCCTTATTCTTATCGCTCATGTACGGAAACGAATAGATGACGACGAGCAGGCCGATAGCGACGAACGCGGGTGCGAGCAGCGTGCTCATCCGGTCGAATATGAAGCCCATGACCAAGGTCTGGCCCATACTCGCCCAGGTTACATCGACCGCGTTCATGCCGTTTCCGGCAAACGTCGCGGCCAAGCCAACGGAAGCGACCGTGGCGATGCCGCCGGCAAAGGCGCAGATCCATTTAGCGTAGGGACGCGGCAGCATGACGATGAGCAGGGAGCCCAGCATGGGGACGGCGATCGCCACCATGGCAAAGAGGGACAAGCTCGATTCGATTGACATAGTTTCTCCCTTCTCCCTACACGCCTACGACGACGAAGACGAACGCGAGGACCGCGATGCCGACGACGGCCCAGGTCTGGTTACCGAGCACCTTGAAGCGCGAACGGGAAACGGAGTTCTCGAGCACGCCGCAGACGACGAAATCGACCAGGCACTTGACGAGGAAGACGACGGCGCCCACGAGAGCGGTGACGCCGATGGTCGCGGGCTCTCCCCAGGGGATGAAGATGGAGGTGAACCAAGCGACGACCACGACCTGCTTCATGCCCATGGCGAGCTTCATCATGGCCAGGGACGGGCCGGAGAGCTCGGCGAGCGGGCCCTCCTGGAGCTCCTGCTCGGCTTCGGCCTGATCGAACGGAAGCTTGCCGAGCTCCATGTAACAGGCGGCCGCGAAGGCGACGCCGGCGAGGATAACGGCGACGACGCTCGAGACGTTGCCCGTAACGATGTGCTGACCCATGGTCGCAATGTCCGTGGAGCCGCACACGATGGCGACGGTGAAAAGCGCGATGAGCATGGACGGCTCGATGAGCACGCTCATGAGGAGCTCGCGGATACCGCCGAAGCCCGCGTAGGCGTTGGAGGAATCCACGCCGGACAGCGCGAAGAAGAAGCGGGACAGCGCGAGCGCGTACATGATGGTGATGGCGTCACCAAAGACGGGCATGGGGCTCTGGAGCGTGAACATGGGCAGGCCCATGGCAAGCATAAAC
>CAJKEF010000029.1 GCA_905198825.1 uncultured Collinsella sp.
GTCAGCGGGTTAGCCTTCCTTGCGGACTTTTTGCAGGTAGCGGTAGACGCTGGGCTCCGAGATGCCCAGCGCGGTGGCGGCGCAGGCTACGGCGCCCTTGAGCATGAACACCCCGTTGCCGTTGAGGTGGCGAATGACGTCCACGCGGTCGCTCTGACCAAGCGACGCTACATCCAGCCCGCGCGCGCTCAGCAACTCGGCAATGCTGCGGTCGATGAGCTCCTGTGTGGACTCCGAAAGGCTTTCGACCTCGATAGAGGCGGGCTCCGTGCGCGTCGGCGCCGCGTCGAAGCACGCCATGAGCTGCTGCGCCATGGCGTTGATGGAGCGCACGGTCGAGAGGTCGGTGTTGACGCAGAGCATACCGACGATCTCGTCATTCTCGCGGATAAAGTACGTCGCTGACTCCAACGTCTTGCCGCCGGCACCGCGCCCCTCGTAGCCCGTAATAAACGGCAGGTCGCGATACTTGGCGTCGTGCATGATCTTGAGCGCCAGATCGGTGGCAGGACCGCCGACCTTGCGGCCGCTCACGATGCCGTTGCGAATATCGACGATGGCGTGGTCGGGATCCGAGAAATCGTGCAGCACGATTTCGCTGTTTTTGCCGAGTATCTGCTCCAGGAAATCGACCATCGGCAAAAAGCGGCGTACGGTCTCGTTCACGGGCGACTCCTTTGGGTGAAATCGGAAATGTTCATAACAATTTTTTCTCATGGTAACACGCTGTCCATCATCTCGTATATCCGCAGGTACATTGCGTAATACAGACGAACGGTAGGAATGTGGCGGTAAACGGTTGACCAAAAGAAAAGTTAGATGCTATTTTGACCAGACACTTTCATGACCTGCGGAAATGCGTTATTTCAGCTGAAGAATAGTCTGATAACAAAAAATTATTATTGAGAATGAGAATCATCTTTAATACGATATGCAATGAAGGCACAACCTCAACCCCGCACTGCGTCACAATAGAGCGTTAGATGCGAAAACAACTACTTCGAGGATTGGTGGTCAAATGACCCAGGAGACGGTTACGAACGGCACTGAAGCCCTGTTCACTCGCGAAGGCATGCCTCCCGTTAAGGAAATGATCCCGTGTGCCCTTCAGCACGTACTGGCATCGTTTGCCGGCATCATTACCCCGGCGGTCATCATGGCCGGCGTCTACGGCTTTAATAGCCAGCAGAGTACCGACATCATTCAGGTTGCGCTCATTCTTTCGGCACTCGACACGGCCCTTCAGGCCTTCGCTCCCTTCCGTCGCATCGGCGGCGGCCTGCCCATCGTCATGGGCGTTTCGTTCGCGTTCCTGCCGGCCCTGCAGGCCATGGGCGCCTCGGGCTTTAGCTTTGGTGCGCTGCTGGGCGGCGAGATCGTCGGCGGCGCCGTCGCGGTCCTCTTTGGTCTGGCCTACAGCAAGATCAAGTGGCTGTTCCCGCCTGTCGTGACCGGTACGGTCATCTTCTCCATTGGCGTCTCTCTCTATCCCACGGCTGTCAAGTATATGGCCGGCGGTATGGGTACGCCGCTGTGGGGCACCCCGCAGGCCTGGTGCGTCGCTCTTATCACCTTCGCCGTGGTCTTTGCGCTCGCCAACTTTGGCAAGGGCACGCTCAAGCTGGGATCCGTGTTCTTTGGCATGATCGTCGGCATGATCGTCTCCATTCCCTTTGGCATGATCGACTTCTCCAGCGTCGCCACCGCTCAGGTCTTCGCCCTTCCCAAGCTCATGCCCTACGCGCTCGAGTTTGATCCCGAGGTCTGCATTACCCTCGCCGTCGTGTTCCCCATGGTTGCCATCCAGGTTATCGGTGACGTCTCCGCCGCCTGCCTGGGCTCCATCGACCGTATGCCCACCGAGCGCGAGCTCTCCGGCGCTATCGTGTCCCAGGGCCTCACCTCTATGGTCGGCGGCCTGCTGGGCGGTCTTCCCACCAGCGCCCTTGGCCAGAACGTGGGCATCATCTGCTCCAACAAGGTCGTCAACAAGTGGGTCTTTGTGACCATCGCGGCCGTCTTTGCCATCGCCGGTCTGTTCCCGCAGCTCTCTGCCGTCCTTTCCGCTATCCCGCAGCCCGTCATCGGCGGCGCGACCGTCGGCGTCTTTGGCACCATCACCATGAACGGTGTGCGCATGTTCACCCGCGAGGGCCTCACGCAGCGCACTACCACCATCGTCGGTACCTCCGTCGTCTTTGGCCTGGGTATCTGGATGGCCAGCGGTTGCCTTGCCGGCGAGGGTATGCCCACCTGGGTGTCCACCGTCATCGGCTCCAATGCCGTAACCCCCACCGCCATCATGGCCATTGTCCTTAACCTGATCCTTCCGCAGACGCCGGTCGTGGCTCAGCACATCGATGCTGCCAAGGACGCCGCCGTGGATCTGGTCTTGCCCGAGAGCAAGAAGTAACCAATTCGGTGCTATTCGTCGGCGGACGCATCGCCTCGTCCGCCTACGTCATGCGGCGCCAAGCCGCACTTCAAAGGGTTGTCCCTTTGGTGAAGCGTTGACGGGAGAGGGCCCGTTTCCGGTGTAGGCCGGCGCTTCGCACTCCGCCATGTCAGAGGTGTCAAACCCCGCCCCTGATGTTGAAGGGAGCATTCATGCTTCTGGTCGCTAACGGTTCCGTCTTTACCCGCAACGCTCAGGCCCCGTTCATTCCAAACGGTGCGGTCGCCATTGACGGAGATACGATCGTCGAAGTGGGCCCCGAGCGCGAGCTCAAGGCCAAGTACCCGGATGCCGAGTACGTCGACGCCCAGGGCAACCTCATCATGCCCGGACTTATCAACTGCCACACCCACATCTACTCGGGTCTGGCCCGCGGCCTTGCCATTAAGGGCTGCAACCCTACCAACTTCCTGGAGAATCTTGAGCAGCAGTGGTGGAAGATTGACGACAACCTGACGCTCGACGGCACCAAGGCCAGCGCCTATGCCACGATTCTGGATTCCATCCGCGACGGCGTCACCACGATCTTCGATCACCATGCGAGCTTCTGCGAGATCCCGGGAAGCCTCTTCACCATTAAGGACGCAGCTCAGGAGCTGGGCATGCGTTCGTGCCTGTGCTACGAGGTCTCCGATCGCCGCGGCCAGGAAAAATGCGACCAGGCCATTGCCGAGAACGCCGAGTTTGCCCAGTGGGCCGCCAAAGAGCGTCGCGATAACGACAACCACATGATCGCCGCCATGTTTGGCGGTCACGCCACCTTTACGCTGTCGGACGAGACCATGGACAAGATGGCCGAGGCCAACAACGGCCTGACCGGCTTCCACATCCACGTCTGCGAGGGCATGAACGACGTGTGGGATTCCCGCCTCAACCGCGGCGGCATCAGCCCCGTCGAGCGCCTGCTGCAGCACAACCTGCTGGGTCCCGACACCATGCTGGGTCACTGCATCCACGTGACGCCTGCCGAGATGGATATCGTCAAGGAGTCCGACACCTGGCTGGTCAACAATCCCGAATCCAATATGGGCAACGCCGTAGGCTGCGCCCCCGTGCTCGAGTTCTTCCGCCGCGGCATCCCCGTGTGCATGGGCACCGACGCCTACACCCACGATATGCTCGAGAGCCTCAAGGTCTTCCTCATCATTCAGCGTCACAACGCCGCCATGCCCAACGTGGGCTGGTGCGAGGCCATGACCATGCTGTTCGAGAACAATGCCAAGATGGCGAGCAAGTACTTCGATCGCAAGCTCGGTGTGCTCGAGGCCGGCGCTGCCGCCGACGTCATCGTCATGGACTACAAGCCCTTTACGCCGCTGAGCGAGGAGAACATCGACGGCCACATGCTCTTTGGCATGATGGGCAAAAACTGCCGCACCACCATCATCAACGGCCGCGTCCTGTACAAGGATCGCGAGTTCGTTGGCATTGATGAGGACAAGATCAACGCGTGGACCATGGCTGAGTCCAAGAAGCTCTGGAGCACGCTCAACGATCGCTCCTACTAATTACAAGTAGATTCACGCGCGTCGGGTGTTTCGCCGCATCCGACGCGCGTATAGGCGGCCTCCGCGGGGTCGCCGGCGCTGTGCTAGCGCTACACCGTATTTGCGCCCGCCGCGCGGTCTCGCCGGGCGTTACAGAGAGGAGCTCATTATGAGCGACATCATGAGGCCGATCCCGTTTTCGCAGCTGATGAACTGGATCATCGAGGAGCATAAGACCCAGGACGCCATCTTTGGCGTGCGTAAGATGGTCACGACCAACCAGGAGGGCGCGCTTCCCATTTTTGACGAGCGCATCGAGACTCCGTTTGGCCCGGCCGCCGGCCCCAACACGCAGCTGGCCCAGAACATCGTGGCATCCTACGTGGCCGGCTCCCGCTTCTTTGAGCTCAAGACCGTTCAGGTTATGGACGGCGAGGAGCTCTCCAAGTGTGTGAACAAGCCCTGCATTGTGGCGCAGGACGAGTGCTACAACTGCGAGTGGTCGACCGAGCTCGAGGTTCCGCAGGCCTTTGCCGAGTACGTGAAGGCATGGTTTGCCTGCCACCTTATCGCTCGCGAGTACGGCCTGGGCAGCCCGAACGGTTTTGTCTTTAACATGTCCGTGGGCTATGACCTGGAGGGCATCAAGAGCCCTAAGGTCGACGCCTACATCGAGGGCATGAAGGACGCCAGCGGCTCTGACGTCTGGAACGAGTGCCGCACGTGGGCGCTCGCTAACTTGGACAAGTTTGAGCATGTCGACGCCGCGTTTGTCGAGTCCATCCCGGCGCGCGTCTCCAACTCCATCACCGAGTCCACGCTGCATGGTTGCCCGCCGGCGGAGATCGAGCGCATCGCGACCTATCTGATCACCGAGAAGGGCCTCAACACCTACATCAAGTGCAACCCCACGCTGCTGGGCTATGAGTTTGCACGTCAGCGCCTCAATGAGCTGGGCTTTGACTACATCGTCTTCGACGATACGCACTTCCGCGAGGACCTGCAGTGGGCCGACGCCGTGCCCATGTTCGAGCGCCTGATTGCCCTATGCGCCGAGCACGGCCTGGAGTTTGGCGTCAAGCTGACCAACACGTTCCCCGTCGACGTGACGAGGGACGAGTTGCCCTCCACCGAGATGTACATGTCGGGCCGTTCACTGTTCTCGCTGACCATCGAGGCTGCCCGTCGCATTACCGAGCAGTTCGATGGCAAACTGCGCATCAGCTACTCCGGCGGCGCCACGGTCTACAACATCCGCGCCCTGTATGACGCCGGCATTTGGCCCGTCACCCTGGCGACCGACGTGCTCAAGCCCGGTGGCTACGAGCGCTTTAGCCAGATGGCCGGCGAGTTTACCGACCTGGATGGCAAGCCGTTCGCGGGCATTTCGCTCGAGGCGGTGACCGCGATCCAGACCGATTCGCTCACCAATCCGCTCTACAAGAAGCCGCTGCGCCCGCTACCCGACCGCAAGGTCGCCGGCAAGAGCCCGCTTTCCGACTGCTTTACCACGCCGTGCCGCACGAGCTGCCCCATCCAGCAGGATATTCCCGCCTACCTGGCGGCTGTTGACGAGGGCCGCTACGAGGACGCCCTCAACATCATCATCGAGCGCAACGCCCTGCCGTTCATTACCGGCACCATCTGCCCGCATCCCTGCGGCCGTGCCTGCGAGCGTGCATTCTACGAGCCCGAGGGCGCCCAGATCCGCGCCAGCAAGCTCAAGGCCGCCCGCGAGGCCCTGACTGCCGTGCTGCCCAAGCTGCGCGCCCAGGCCATCGCCAACGACGGCGAGCGCAATGTTGCCGTTATCGGCGGCGGCCCGGCCGGTCTGGCGACGGCGTTCTTCCTGACGCGTGCCGGCGTGCCCGTCACCATCTTTGAGGCCCGCGACTCGCTCGGCGGCGTGGTCCGTCACATCATCCCCGAGTTCCGTATCGCCAGCGACGATATCTCCCACGACGCAGAGCTCTGCCTGGCCTTTGGCGCCAAGGTGCAGCTCAACGCTCGCGTTGATTCCATTGACGAGCTCAAGGCCCAAGGCTTTACCGACGTGGTCGTGGCCACCGGTGCCTGGATGCCCGGCTCTGCGGGCCTGGGCGAGGGTGCCGAGCTCGACGTGCTGGAGTTCCTCGAGGCCGCCAAGAAGGGCGAGAAACTCGAGCTGGGCGAGGACGTCGTGGTCATTGGCGCCGGTAACACCGCCATGGACGCGGCCCGCGTGGCCAAGCGTCTGGCTGGCGTGAAGAACGTGCGCCTGGTGTATCGCCGCACCAAGAAGCAGATGCCCGCTGACGAGGAAGAGCTTGATCTTGCTCTTGCCGACGGCGTTGAGTTCTGCGAGCTGCTGGCGCCCAAGGCGCTCAACGGTGCCGTGCTGACCTGCGACGTCATGGAGCTTGGCGAGCCGGATGCAAGCGGCCGTCGCAGCCCCGTCGCCACGGGCGAGACCGTCGAGCTTTCCGCCACCACGGTGATCTGCGCCGTGGGCGAGGGCATCGATGCCAGCCTGTACGATGCCGCGGGCGTCGAGCACGACCGTCGCGGCCGCCTTGCCGCCACCTCTACCGGCGTCGAGGGCGTCTGGGCTGCGGGCGACTGCCGCCGCGGTCCTGCCACCGTGGTCGAGGCTATCGCCGACGCCGCCGAGGTCGCCCGTGCCATCGCCGGCGTGGACTTTAACAAGTACGTCGACTGCAACGAGCAGGCCGGCCGCGAGGACACCTGCTACGAGCGCAAGGGGTCGCTGTGCCGCGACAAGCGCAACTGCACCAAGACCCGCTGCCTGGGCTGCGGCTCGGTGTGCGAGGTCTGCTGCGATGTGTGCCCCAACCGCGCCAACGTGGCAATTAAGGTGCCGGGCCTGGCCAAGCATCAGGTCGTCCATGTCGACGGCATGTGCAACGAGTGCGGTAACTGCGCCGTGTTCTGCCCCTACCAGGAGGGTCGTCCCTACAAGGACAAGCTCACCCTGTTCTGGAGCGAGGAAGACATGGAGAACTCCGAGAACGAGGGCTTCCTGGCCGTGGACGAGGACCACTTTAAGGTTCGCGTCGCCGGCACGGTCCGCACCGTCTCGGTCGATGCCGTCAACACCGGTCTTCCCGAGGCCGTCCGCCTGACCATCAGGGCTGTGCGCGACAACTATTCGTACCTTCTTAAGAAATAGGCGAGTCTCTTATGGCCAAATCCATTCAACATAACGTGGCCTACGTTGCCTGCGGAAGCGGTTGCGCCTCCGCAGGCGGCGACGCCCGCTGCAGCGAAGGCTGCATTGGCTGTGGCGCCTGCGTCACGGCCTGCCCCCACGGCGCCATTGCGCTGGTCGATGGCATCGCCCGCGTGGACCGCTCCAAGTGCACGGGCTGTGGCCTGTGCGGCATGGCGTGCCCGCAGCGCGTGATTGCCTTCGTCCCCGGCTACCAGAACATTCTGGTGCGCTGCAACAACACCGATAAGGGTGCCATTGCGCGCAAGGTCTGCGACACGAGCTGCATTGGTTGCGGTATGTGCGCCAAAAAGTGCCCTGCCGGCGCTATCCGCATCGAGGACAACTGCGCCCATATCGACGGCGCGGACTGCCTGTCGTGCGGCATGTGCGCCGTCGTCTGCCCGCATGGCGCTATCCACGACCGCACCGGCATCGCCGCCGGCGTGTAGAAGGGAATCACCATGGCACAGGAATTCACTTTTACCGTTAACGGCGTCGAGCGCACGACGACCCAAAACAAACCGCTGCTGCGCTACCTGCGCGACGACCTGCACATTCACTCCGCCAAGGACGGCTGCTCCGAGGGCGCCTGCGGTACCTGCACCATCCATGTGGACGGTGCGGCTGTCAAGGCGTGCGTGCTGACCACCGCTCTTGCCGCCGGTCGCAACATCGTGACCGTCGAGGGCCTGCCCGAGGACGTGCGCGAGGCCTTTGTGTACGCCTTTGGCGCCGTGGGCGCCGTGCAGTGCGGGTTTTGCATTCCCGGCATGGTCATGGCGGGTGCAGCGCTCATCGCCGAGGACCCCGAGCCCACCGAGGAGCAGATCAAGTACGCCATTCGCGGTAACGTGTGCCGCTGCACCGGCTACAAAAAGATTATCGAGGGCATCTCGCTGGCCGCTGCGGTGCTCCGCGGCGAAAAGCAGATTGACGAGGACCTGGAGCGCGGCGACGACTACGGCGTGGGCAAGCGCGCCTTCCGTATCGACGTGCGCAAGAAGGTGCTCGGCGAGGGCAAGTATCCCGACGACATCGATGAGCTCGATCAGCCGGGCCTGACCTATGCCAGCGCCGTGCGCTCCAAGTATCCGCGCGCCCGCGTGCTCTCCATCGACACCTCCAAGGCCGAGGCCCTGCCCGGTGTGGTGGGCATCCTGCGCGCCGAGGACGTGCCGGTCAACCAGGTCGGCCACCTTATCCAGGACTGGGACGTCATGATCGCGGCGGGCGATATCACCCGCTGCGTGGGCGATGCCATCGTGCTGGTGGTCGCCGAGGATGAGGCGACGCTCGAGAAGGCCAAGAAGCTCGTAAAGATTGACTACGAGCCGCTGGAGCCCGTGCGCAACATTGTCGAGGCCAGGGCCGCCGATGCCCCACGCCTGCATGACAGCTTCTTTGCCTTCGGCAACACGGTGGAGCTCAAGGACAACGTGTGCCAGAGCCGTCACGTGACGCGCGGCGACGCCGCCAAGGCGCTGGCCGAAAGCGCGTTCACCGTGACGCAGCGCTTTACCACGCCCTTTACCGAGCATGCCTTCTTGGAGCCCGAGTGCGCCGTGGCATTTCCGTACAAGAACGGCGTCAAGGTGCAGTCGACCGACCAGGGTGCCTACGACACGCGCAAGGAGTGCGCCCACATGTTTGGCTGGGACAACGAGCCCGAGCGTGTGGTCGTCGAGACCATGCTCGTGGGCGGCGGCTTTGGCGGTAAGGAGGACGTTTCGATCCAGCACCTGGCCGCGCTCGCTGCCTATAAGTTCCAGCGTCCTGTGAAGTGCAAGCTCACGCGCGCCGAGTCGCTCGCTTTCCATCCCAAGCGCCATGCCATGGACGGTACCTTTACGCTGGGCTGCGACGCCGAGGGCAACTTTACCGGCCTGGATTGCGAGATCAACTTTGATACCGGCGCCTACGCGTCGCTGTGCGGCCCGGTGCTCGAGCGCGCCTGCACGCACGCCGTCGGTCCATACAAGTACCAGAATACCGACATTCGCGGCTTTGGCTACTACACCAACAACCCGCCCGCCGGCGCGTACCGCGGCTTTGGCGTTTGCCAGTCCGAGTTTGCGCTCGAGAGCCTGATCGACCTGCTGGCAGAGAAGGTCGGCCTGGATCCGTGGGAGATTCGTTACCGTAATGCCATCGAGCCGGGCGAGGTTTTGCCCAACGGCCAAATTGCCGACTGCTCCACGGCGCTTAAGGAGACGCTGCTCGAGGTCAAGGATGCCTACTATGCGCATCCCGGACACGCCGGTATCGCCTGCGCCATGAAGAACGCCGGCGTGGGCGTGGGCCTGCCCGATGCCGGCCGCTGCAAGATTCGCATCGAGGACGGCGTGGCCGTGGTCTATGCCGCCACGTCCGACATCGGCCAGGGCTGCAACACCGTCTTTTTGCAGGACGTTGCCGAGGCATGCGGCCTGCCGCTTCGCTGCATCGCCAACGGCGAGTGCTCCACCGAGGCCGCCCCCGACTCCGGCACCACCTCTGGCTCGCGCCAGACCGTCGTCACCGGCGAGGCCGTCCGCGGCGCCGCCTTCCTGCTGCGCGACGCCATGCTCAAGGTCGAGAGGGGAGAGGCGGTGCCCGAGGAGCGCGTGAGCGCCAAGGGCGACGGCGCCACACACACCTACGCCGACGGCACCGTCTTCGAGGTTCCGGCCGAGCAGCTCACGCCCGGCCACGCCGTCCACCCGGCCGATCCCGTGGCCGCGCTCGCGGCGCTCGAGGGCCACGAGTTCTACTACGAGTACCTGGAGCCCACCGACAAGCTGGGCGCCGACG